>NZ_JCACKM010000129.1:0-20217 GCF_059505385.1 Desmonostoc vinosum | reverse complement strand
TGAATGCATTGGCTGGTAGTTCTATTGCTTGTCCATCTATTGACTCGCAATTACTGATGACTTATACCGCTTATTTGGTTCAAACTGGTTTTTTGAATGTTGCTTAGGTATAGAGAATATCAACATATATTCCCTAAGTTTTGTAGAGGCAAGGAACGAACCGCCAAGACGCCAAGTACGCCAAGAAAGAGATAAAAAAGAGAAATTACGATTTTTCCATTTTTCTTCTTTTTTCCGGAGGACGGTTCGTTTTATCTAAATTCCCAACACTTTAAATGCCAACCTAAACCTGCAATAGCAATAGCAGCAGCGTAATTAGTAACAGGTACTAATTCTTGTAAACTCCATTCTTCAGATGTTAATAACTTGGCTGATTCTGTAGGAGTGAGAGACACTTCAATTTGCTCAAGCTGACTAATTCCATCTCCAGTTGCTTTTAAATAAGCTTCTTTACAAGTCCAGTAGCGAAAAAATACCTCTTGCTGTTGGTTAAGAGGAAGCGATCGCAATAACTCATATTCTCTAGGTAAAAAGAACCTTTTGGCAAGAGCTTCTATATCATCCATCGGACGAATATATTCTAAATCTACACCGATTTGGCGATCGCAACTCACCCCACACAAACCTAACCCTTGAGAATGAGACAAGTTGAAAGCCAACCCACTATCAATAAACGCATCTGCTAATACTGGCTTACCACGCTGTTGATAATCAAACCGCACCTGTGATGGCTTAATACCCAAATAACGACCTAATATATTTCGCAGCATACCCCGGCCAGCAATAAAACGCTCTCGATGTTGCTGAAAATAAAACCTTTCAGCCCGCACCAGTTCATCACTAGATAAAGTTGTCACCAAATCCCGCAACTGTGATTCTGGTAAATCAAGATTCATGCGCCAAACATGAACATCATCACGCAACAAAGTTAAATCGTTCGGTGCAGATAACCAAAGATGATTATTTAAGTTCATTCGATTGAATAAGCATATTCCCCATTCCCCCTAATCCCCACTCCTCCCGAGAGCGGAAGCCCCGAGTTTCCCATCCCCCATCCCCTAACCACTGCAAAATCCGATTCCACGCCCACCAAGGATCGAGATCTTGTGCCTGACGCTGGCACTCTCTACTACTTAAATAGCCCACGTGACCACCGTAACGTGTGAGTAATAAATCCAACATAGGATTACTCTCACAAGCATCTTGCATCTCAGGTATAATCGCAGGGTGAAAAAGTGGGTCATCCACAGCATATATAATTAGTGTCGGTTTTGAGATCTGCGGCAGTAGTTGTAAAGCACTACTAGCTATGTAATATGCTGGCACTGAAGGAAAACCTAAACGATTAATTACTAGTTCTTCATCAAAAGCCCAAATGCTGTTTGCCCGTTTAATGGCTTCTGGGTCTATGGTTCCAGGATGAGCATCATGTATCCGCCATGCCAGTTTTTTCAAATTCCGCGTAATTGCTGCTTCTAAATATTTGCCCAAGGGCCTTTTAGATAGATAAGATAGCGATCGCAACGAGTCTAAACTCGGACAAATCACTGCACTACCACCAATATCGCTGTCTTTAAGTCCCAAAAACTCATTGTCTCCAATCAAATCAGCAGCAGCTTTCAAGCCCCACAACGCTAACTGTCCCCCCAAAGAAAACCCCATAAACCAAAATTTACTCGGACATCCCATTTGGGCAGCTGCCGCCGCAATACGCACAAAATCTTCCCCCTCATACAAACCATCAGATGTCAAAGTCGGCGACAATTCAGCAGTTTTGCCGTGGGCACGCCAATCAAATAACACCACAGCATAACCTTGAGCATATGCCTTACGTCCCAAAAGTTGCAAAGACCATTCCGTGTCTAACTCACCCGTAATGCCATAAGTAGCCACAATTGTGCCATGAGCGTTTTGAGGTACAGCAACCCAACCAAAAATCGGTACACCCTGCCCACCTGTGAACACCGTTTTTTGATAAGGTGGCTGTGGATATTGAGTTGTGCTTTCCCAATAACGACTCCCCCACAAAGCAGCGTATACAGTCATAGCTACGCCATTTTGCAAGAATTGTGGCGGATTGTAAGCACAATAACACTTCATATAGAGAATTTCGTGTAAATTAGTCGTAATTTTGCAATCCTTTTATTTTAATATTTATGTTAGATTTCAAATCTTTTTTATAATCAATGAAGCAATCTTTGGTAAATACAAAGATTCTTATTTATCCTTAATAAGTAGTAATAATTTTTTAAGAATGCCGAGGATTCTTGTCATAGACGATGACCCAGCGATTTCAGAACTCGTAGCCGTTAACTTAGAAATGGCTGGCTACGACGTTAGTCAAGCTGAAGACGGCATTAAAGGCCAAGCACTGGCTCTCCAGCTACAGCCAGACTTGATTATGCTCGATCTGATGCTGCCGAGGGTAGATGGATTTACAGTTTGTCAACGCCTGCGTCGGGATGAACGCACTGCTGAAATTCCCGTGTTAATGTTGACAGCTTTAAGTCAAACTCAGGATAAAGTAGAAGGCTTCAATGCAGGCGCAGATGACTATCTCACCAAGCCCTTTGAAGTCGAGGAAATGCTGGCACGAGTCCGGGCACTATTGCGGCGCACTGACCGCATTCCCCAAGCCGCAAAGCACAGTGAAATTTTGAATTATGGGCCTCTTACCCTTGTGCCAGAAAGATTTGAGGCGATATGGTTCAATGAAACGGTAAAACTAACTCATCTGGAGTTTGAGTTACTTCACTGCTTACTGCAACGCCACGGTCAGACAGTTTCCCCCAGCGAAATTCTTAGAGAAGTTTGGGGCTACGATCCAGATGATGACATCGAAACAATTCGAGTGCATATCCGCCACCTCAGAACCAAACTCGAACCAGATCCCCGACATCCTCGATACATCAAAACAGTGTATGGTGCAGGATACTGTCTAGAGTTACCCAGTATGCCTCCATCCGGTGAAGGAGTTTCTACCTCAGTGGTTGAGTGAAATCACAATACAGGAGCTAGGAGTGAGAGCATATTGTTCTCCTAGCTCTTGTTGGGGCGAGTTTAATCTAATATCGTGTAATTTCCATAGATTAATCTTTATTACTCGCCCCTATTAATTCTAGGATACGCGATCGCAGCAACAAACCACTTGACTTAGATAGATGTATATATAAAGTAGTAATATTACTGAAATCAGCACTAAAATTGGATACATACTACCCAGTAAGCTGAAATCTGATACATTTGAGCAGATAAATTTCAGTTAATCAAAACTTTGACTTTCTTTAATATACTGTGAGTGATGAAGTAGAGATTTAAACTCATGGTGACAGCATAAAAGCCAGCTATGAATCCTTTGGCACTTAGGAACTTGATATATTTAGGACAAGCACCATCTATATAAGTCAAAATCACGATAGACATATATTCTTTATTAATAGTTAATAAAACATTAGAAACCTAAATACTCTTCGCCAATGTTTGATATGCTACCTACGTCATAAATCATCATAGAATAAAATCACAAGAAAAAGTTTAATTAATTACTTAGATAAATAAAATACATAACATCTAAGTCTATTCGCTTAGAAAAATCTACTTTAACATCAAATGATGACAACAAAAGACTATATAGCCTTCTTTCTAAATAAGACTACAAAATCTTGTTTATAAAACGTCAAAACTTACTGATAGGATTTAAATTTAAATGCTTGAGCAAAGTTGAAACATTCAACGTTGAGGTAGATAACACTATAGAAAATGAGGTCAATGATTTAATAGAAACCTGTTAAAAATTTTGACATAATCCATGCTGATCAATATGAATATTGAAAAGATACAAAAAACACTCAAGCTAGAATAAAGCCTTAGAAGGAACAGGATGAAAAAACACTAAACTTTAATATCTAAGTTCAACCAAAAGTAAAATCCCTATTTAGTTGGCTTTCCAACTAAGCAAAAATTTAGTTATTATTACTGCACTTTTAATACATGACTCTACAGAATTGGAGACGCAAGCGTGGCGTTGCGCTGACTAGTAAAGGGTTGCAAAGACTTCAAGAAGCAAAGTATCAATCAGAAGCAAAAGAAAATTTCGGAAACAGGTACACTCTCGAAGAAATGAGCGCACGCTCCGGCTTGTATCCCGGTACAATATCAAAAGTTCTAAATCGTGAAGGAGGAGTTGACAAGCAAACTCTGGAAAAACTATTTTTATGTTTTTATATCAAGATAGAGAAGAGTGATTATGTCAGTTCTAATAATCGCCTTGATTGGGGAGAAGCTGTCTTTACACCACATTTTTATGGGCGTGTAGAAGAACTTGCTGCATTAGGACAATGGATTATCACCGAGAAATGCCAATTAGTAGCCCTATTAGGGATGGGTGGTATTGGTAAGACTTCCCTGGCTATAAAATTTGCTCAACAAATTCAAGAAGACTTTGAGTATGTGGTCTGGCGATCGCTTCGAGAAGCACCACCTGTTACAAATGTCATAGCTAACTTGATTCAATTTTTATCTGATGAGCAAGAAACCGAAAATAAACTATCACAAAACCTGAGCGATCGCATATCACGATTACTCGAATATTTACGAAATCATCGCTGTTTAGTAATTCTTGATAATGCAGAATCACTTCTGCGTAGTGGTAGTCGAGCCGGAACTTATCGAGAAGGCTATGAGGGATATGGTGAGCTGATCAAACGCGTAGGAGAAGCAACTCACCAAAGCTGCTTAATGCTGACAAGTCGAGAAAAAACCAAAGAAGTCGCATTACTAGAAGGACAAGGACACTCAGTTCGCTCATTACCTTTAGGAGGGTTGAATGTAGAAGAAGGACAAGAAATTCTACAACTTAAAGGATTATCTGCGGCTGAAGATGAATTAGAACAAATGATTGAACGTTATGCAGGCAATCCATTAGCTTTGAAGATAGTTACCACAACTATTCAAGAAGTTTTTAATGGGAATGCCACCGAGTTTTTACAGCAAGAAACGGCTGTTTTTGGGGATCTGCGTGATGTTTTAGAACAGCAATTTGAGCGTCTTTCAGATTTAGAAAAAGATATCATGTACTGGCTAGCAATTAATCGTGAGCCGATGGCGCTTTCGGAATTGCGAGAGGATATGGTATCAACAGTACCACAGGCAAAATTAATGGAAGCTGTGGAATCTTTGAGCAGGCGATCGCTCATCGAAAAAAGTGAATTATTATTCACGCTACAACCTGTAGTGATGGAGTATGTTACTCATCGATTAGTAGAGCAATTCTGTGAAGAATTAATTACTGGCAATCTTGACATATTCAGAAGCCAAACAATTATCAAAGCAACAGCAAAAGAATATGTAAGAGATATTCAAATTCGCCTGATCCTCAAACCAGTTACAAACGGTCTGCTTGCAGAATTTAGAAGTAAAAGAAACCTGGAAAATCACTTAACTCAAATTCTAGTAAAACTCCAAGAAACATCTCCTCTAGAACAAAGCTATACGGCAGGAAATATCTTCAACCTGTTTCGTGATCTAAAAACCGATCTCAGTGGTTATGATTTTTCTCATCTAACTATCTGGCAAGCCGATCTACGGCAAGTGAATTTGCATAACGTAAATTTGGCTCACGCTGATCTAGATAAATGTATTTTTGCAGAAACTCTAGGTGGTATTCATTCAGTAGCATTCAGTCCTAATGGAAAATTCTTGGCCACGGGAGATACTAATAGTGAGGTTCGTCTATATCAAGTTGTAGATGGAAAACAATTGCTTACCTGCAAAGGACACACAGGTTTTATTTGGCCAATTACTTTTAGTCCTGATGGTCATATTTTGGCCAGTGGCAGTGATGATCAAACAGTGAAACTTTGGGATACCAGCACTGGACAATGCCTTGCCACTTTACAAGGGCATAACGGTGGAATCTGGTCAGTCGTCTTTAGCCCTCAAGGTACTATGATTGCCAGTGGCAGTGAGGACTCATTAGTAAAGCTATGGGATACTAGCACTGGACAATGTTACAAAACTTTATGGGGGCATAGTAATCGAGTTACATCAGTCGCTTTCAATCCTCGAGGTACCATACTCGCTAGTGGAAGTGATGATCAAACGGTGAAACTGTGGGATACTACGACTGGTGAATGCCTTCAGACTCTGCAAAGTCATAAAAGTGGAATCCGGTCAGTTGCCTTCAGTCCAGATGGTCAAACTTTAGCTAGTGGTTGTCATCACCAAACGATATGTTTATGGAATATTACTGTTGGTCAGTGCTTTCAAACTTTGCAAGGTCATAGTGACTGTGTAAATTCAGTTGCCTTCAGTCTGGATGGTTATACCCTAGCAAGTGGTAGTGATGATCAAACAGTCAAACTGTGGGATATCAACACAGGCCAGTGCCTTAGAACTCTACAAGGACATGGTAGTAGAGTATCGTCAATCGCTTTTAAACCAGATAATTGCACTCTGGCAAGTGGCAGTGAGGATCAAACAGTCAAATTGTGGGATATTAACACAGGCCAGTGCCTTAAAACTTTACAGGGTTATGTCAATGGGGTCTGGTCGGTAAAATTTAATCCTCAAGGTACTATGCTTGCAAGCGGTAGTGGAGACCAAATTGTTAGGACATGGGATATCAACACAGGTCAGTGCCTTAAAACTTTACGAGGACATAGTAATCGGGTTACATCAGTCAGTTTTAATTCGCAAGGCACTATGCTTGCTAGTAGCAGCGAAGACTCCTCAGTCAAACTGTGGAATGTTAGTAATGGTCAGTGCCTCAAAACTTTGCGGGGACATACTAACCGTATTACATCAGTTGCCTTTAGCCCGGACGATCATATGCTAGCTAGTAGCTGCCATGATCAAACAGTAAGGTTATGGGATGCTAATACTGGTGAATGTATCAGAGTTTTCCAGGGACATACCCACTGGGTATGGGTAGTTACCTTTAGTCCAGACGGTCATATACTAGCTAGTGGCTGTCATGATCAAACAGTAAGGTTATGGGATATTGAGAGTGGTTTTTGCCTTCAAACTTTAGAAGGACATACTGACTGGATGTGGTCAGTTGCCTTCAATCCCGATGGTGGCACGCTAGCGAGTGGCAGTAGTGACCAAACAGTGAGACTGTGGGATATTCGCAGCGGTCAGTGTCTTGGAATTTTACAAGGACATACCAGTTCGGTATACTCAGTCGCTTTTAGCCCAAATGGTGGCATGTTGGCAAGTGCTAGTGGAGATAAAATGATAAAGCTATGGGATGTTGGCACAAAAAGGTGCGTAAGAACTTTTGCAGGACATAATAAGTTAGTGTGGTCGATCGCTTTTAGTCCTGATGGCCAGACCCTAGCCAGTAGTAGTGAAGATGAAACGATTAAGCTTTGGAATGTAAAGACTGGTGAGTGCCTAAAAACTCTCAGAAGCTCTAGACCTTACGAAGGTATGAACATCACTAGTGTTAGAGGTATAACCGAAGGAATTATTACTACTATGAAAGCTTTGGGTGCAGTTGAAGATAAACATAACTAATGCTACACTGAGTCATTGCGATCGCTAGTCCAAAATTTATCAACATCAAAAATCCCCAGTCTAATACTACTTGTGTTTCAACGGTGAAATTACACCCAAAGCACCAAAAGCTAAAAGCCCAAGTAAAACAGAAGGTTCAGGAATGGAAGCCGGGAATAGTGTCGAGAATGCAAATTCTCCAATCAATCGATGAGTAACTGTTGTAGCATGAACTGGATCCCAAAATAAAAATTTGTTTGGATCACAAGCTACTGGCGGATTCGGCAATTTTAAAGGCACTACAGATAAGTTTTCCACACAATAATCTGTTACATTTGTTAAACCAAATTTGCTGGGCTCGGTGATGATGCTACTAAATAAAGAATTAACTTTCAAAGGAATAATATTTACATCAGAACCTAGTTGCTGATCCAGCAATTTAACGGTCGTCTCCAAATCAGAATTATGTTTGCTAGTCAACTCACTAAACAAACTGGGAACTTTGCTATTAAAGCTTGCTACTGGGAATTTCCCTAAGTCGGGTAGATTAACCAGCATGATGTCTTTAGCACCAACGGCAGCAAGCGATTTTACTGTTGTCGATAAATTTGCAACTGTCTGGCTAGGGTTAGGAACATTACCCAAAAAGTAATTAAAATAATCATTAAAACCCGCCCATACAATATAAAGGGCTTTGGGGTCAGCTGACGGATTTTTTACTATAAAATTACTGAGCTGCTGCTGCAATCCTGGTTGACCAGGAACACTAATATTATCGACTCCAGTAGTAGCTCCTCCAACAGCATAGTTGGTGCGGGGATTGAAGCTCAATCCCAAATCTTGTGCAAGATATTCTACCCAAATAGAGCCATTGGCAAAACGCCCATTAAAGTAGATAGGACTTGGAGGAATGGCTTCTTCAGTGGCGTTGAATAAATTACCCGGATCTGAGTAGCTATCACCAAAGACGTAAATTTCGTCATAATTGAGTGCTGAGACTTTAAGCGGAAAAAATAAACACAACAGGGAGAATCCTGTTGCTAAAATTCCTTTTTGCACAGTTAACTCCTTAACATTCTTAAATCTAAATATCTATTTTTAAATAGTGGCAGTAACTCTGTCTAAGAAACTTTTTATTGCTGAATCAGTTTCATTGACTGGAATCGAACCTAGCGCTACATCACCCCAGCGTATCACGTTTGCAGAGGCAGAACTAGCTGCACCAAAGCCATAGATTAGAACTAAGTTATTTTCACGAATTTTACCCAGTTGAGCAGCATGGTAAAGATTAGCTAAGGTGAGTGCAGGCCCAATATTTGCATAGAGAGGGTAGACATTGATTGTACGCTCTGGCTTAATGCCCAGTACACGAATACAGAAACTTGCAAACCAAGCAGTAGGAGTATTAAAAATAAAAAAGTCGATTTGCTCTAAAGTAACACCAGCAGCAGCAATCGCTCCCTCACAACAAGCACGCAAAAGCTGTGTGGCTGTTTCACCAATTACTTTGTTTGTGCCTTTGGGCACCTGCATCCTTAGCTGTTGATCACCTTGCTCATTCTCGGTGATTTTAAAACAGAATTGATCGCATAAAACACTAGTATTAACGGTTTTTGTACCCAGGATGCCTTGATTCGGTTTGAGTGAACTGACTAGGAAGGCTCCAGCACCATCGCTAAAAAACCATGAAAGGGTATCGTTTTGATCAAATAAGCGAGAGTAAGTGCATGATATGGCAACTAGGACATTGCGATATCCTCCAGATTGTACCAAGGCACAAGCAGTTTGAAGCGCGATCGGGGTACTGGCACAAGTTGCATCAAGATTCCATGCACCACACGACAGTCCTAGTTGACGAGCAAGGAAGGCAGCATTACCAAATCCGATTTGTTCAGGTAAGAACGAGGCAACAAGCAATAGATCTACATCCTGGGGAGAAAGCTTTGCTGCATCAAGGGCTTCTGTTGCTGCTTGATACTCCAACGTTAATGATGACTCCTCTGGAGCAAGCATTCTTCGCTCAACAGTACCACGAAATGGGTCTTTGAGATAAGGCATCATCTCTAACTCATAGTCATTGCTGGGAGTGGAATCAGTCACCGAAAACATTTTCGCTAAGTTCTTTTCCTCTACACTCAAAAGCAAATCTGGAAAATGTTCTCTGTAATAATCTTTTGTACATCTAATCCTGGGAAAGCTTAATGCCAGCGAGCAAATGCCTACTGAGGGATGCAGCATATTCAATTTCCTCTCAATAATTATTAGTTTCCTGCAAAATCAAGTTATGAATCCGGCTTCCAATTGGCGCAGGTTGGGTAGAATCTATGATGACATCAACAATAAATGGGCCCGTTGAGGCAAGTGCTTTCTCTAATGCTGCATCAATGTCAGACTCTTTTTCGACGCAGATACCATCAGCTCCCATTCCTTGGGCAATCTTGACAAAATCTGCTTGGGGAATATTTGCCTGTACACCTTTGAAACCTAGCATCACCATACCTTGGTCACACATGTTGTAGCATGAGTCGTTTAATATAATCCAGATAGCAGGAATCTGGTATTGCACGGCTGTACTGATCTCACTATTCATGAGCATGGCACCATCTCCAACAATGGCGACAGCTTTGCTATTCCTCGCAACTGCTGCACCCACAACACCTGTTACAAAATGTCCCATAGACCCGAAGCCAGTGCTTACTCTAAAACGATTTGATTTGCTAAATCGCAGCAGGTGAATTCCCCAAGCAAACGAGTTTCCTGATTCGGTCATTACCACTGCATCACTCTGTTCAATAATCAGCCGTTGAATCGCTTTCATAAGTACTTTAGGTCGCACTAGACTTCGACTCTCCACATCCGGCTTGATAGAATCAGTTTGAGGTTGAGGTAGTTTTACCACATTTGAAGGATTAGTGCTTTCTGGGAAATACTTCAGCAAACCTTTAACAAATTCTCCAACGTCCGATTGAATAGCATACGTTTCAGCATATGGATACGCCGTCCCTGCTATATCTGAACTGATGTCAACATGTAAAAATCCTTGCTTAGGAATCATCGTAGGATTCCAAAATGAAGTAAATTCACTTAAGCGTGTTCCTAATACTAGAATTCTTAGAGGACAATATTCCTGCATGTATGTCAAAACAGATTTGTGCCCAGCAAAGCCTGTAACACCTACAAACTGGGGATGGTTCTCGGGAAAAATACCTTTACCGCGCGGTGAACACATTACCGCCGCTCCTGTTCTTTCAACAAGTTGGCGAATCTCCGCCGCTGCACCCCTCGCACCAAAACCAACCCAGATGGCAAATGACCCCTCAGATAGCAACCTTACACATTCTGCAATTGTTTGCTCGCTTGCAGTTGCCATAGCGTAAGATAGTGTCACGCGTGGCAATGATATCTTGACTGAAGTTGTCTGGATATTTGTAGGAATACTTATATGGGCTACAAACCCTCCTGGTTGTAATATACCAAAGGCAAGCCTTCGAGAAATCCCTGGTAATTCATCACTCCTTTCGAGAATAGTTGCGTAATGGAATAGTTGACCTGAGGTAAAGATACCTGCATTAGGCATTGTATAAGTGCTGCTTTCCTGGAAACTCCATCGCCCACGCTGCGATGTGGAAGTTGCAGCGGATATGAAGATTATCTTTGCACCTTCCCAACGAGCAGCGAATAGCCCTGTCAATGCATTTGTAATTCCCGGCCCTGTGGTAGTAAAAACTACTACGGGTCGATCGCTAGCAAAGTATGCCTCGATCGCCGCAAAGGCCGCTCCTGCTTCATGCCGAAAGTGAAGCACCTGAATCGAGCTATTATGCAATGCAGCCCACATTGGTGCGATCGCACCTCCCGAAACTCCAAATGCATACTTTACTCCCAAATCTTCCAGCATCTTAACTACCACTTCCGCCACCACAAGAGGCACGGATGGTTTGTCATAAGCTGGCTGTTTCACTACATGCAACTGTTCAGCGTTATTCGCTTCTAGATCCTTAAATTTGGCGTCCATGGCAAGCTAGTGTAGATGCACAAGATTTAAAAAATGCCCTACTCGACTTTGTTAACTCATTTCTATAATTCAGGGCAGTAACTAGGGAATATCCCTAATCTGGAAAAAATACTTGCCAACCAAAACATTGCAGCTATGACAGATTTTTATGCCTTTGCAAAATCAGTACTTAGCTTGCAAATTATAGTTATGTGTGTAGCTTTAGATATACTACACTTAAGTATACTCAAAACAATCAATGTATAGCTAACAACTACACTTAAACTTGGGTATGTTCTATGTTCTGCTGACAAGTAGTAAAAAACTTTAGTAAGTTTTTTGCAACAATTATTGAACTTAATAATATTGTTACACGCATTGTATCAAACCTACTGAAAAAGTCAACTGAAATATTCTCTAGAATTTAACCCCCACTTATTTTAAATATCAATGCCAGTCTATATATATCACGCACTTCTACTATGTATTTTATCTAGTTGAAAGTATGAAAACTGACATGTTTTTTAAAATTTTATATGAAATTAAATGCAAAAACTAATGCTAGAAGTATAAGTATAAACTCCTTCATAATAACTACATATTTTTTATATAAAAAGGTAATTGATGTCACTAAGTACAAGATTTATGTGTTGATGAGTACATTTTTATTCACGAAAAACAGACTCACTAGATAAAATATAACTTTATCGTTGTTACCATCGGGTTAACTAAACATTAACAAGAGAATATTTTTATAAGTTAATATGTTACTAAAAGTCTAAAAAATGTTCTGTACTATTACTAAAATAGCTGAGTATCATTAATGTATAGTGACCAAAAAATGGATTAATAATATTGATAGATCATTTGATTTTTAATCAAAAAAATCGTAATTGTTTGATCGAATACTATGGGCTTCGTATATTTATCTTGAGAGGATTTGATTGTTGATGAAGTAAGAAGCAATCGCCTCAAAACGCGAGAAAATAAGAGTAATTCAGGTAAAAGAATCATTGCAAAAGTCAGCAAAATCCCCCCATCCAGCGACCAACTTGATCGCGGCTAGTTTCTGTTACGGGTAACATAGGAGACAGCCTACCTTTGTATATTGCGCTAATGCGATCGCACTAGCGCCAACAACTCATCTAAAATCTTCAGAAATCACTAGCATCTTGCATCTCAATTAACGCTTCATGAATATTTACATTAGCGTTGACCAAGAAGACGCGAAGAGCGACCATTCTCAAGATCGAAGCACCTAGTTGCAAGAAAGCGACTTTAGTCGTGGAGACAAAAAAATCTGTTCGGAGTTTGAATTCCCTCACTTTAGTTGTAGTTATGGGGTCTCCCCGCGTCCCGTGAAGTGCTAGAGCAATATTTTCTGTCACAGTAAGAGTTGGCATAAAATAATAAAAATCAGGTGAAGAATAATAAGAAGTTAATAAACCCTATTACAAGAGCGGGGAATAAGGTAATTAAAGATGATTCATCACATTTCTATTTCTGTGCAAAACCCCCAGCACGTTGCTCAAGTTCTCGCCGAAGTTTTAGATGGGGAAGCTTTTCCTTTTTTTCCTCATCCAGGTAGTTATATGGTTTTCCCACTCGACAAACACGGGACAGCGATCGAAGTGTATCCCTTAACTACTAAGCTAGTACCCGGAAATAATCATTGCGAGTTCGTAGAATTTGCCGAATCTTCCGGCTTTACGTCTACTCATGCGGCAATCTCTGTCTCTACTACTCAAGAAAAAATCGAGCAGATTGGTGAACGGGAAGGTTGGAAAGTTTTGCGTTGTAACCGTGACTCTCTATTTGATGTGATGGAGTTCTGGTTAGAAAACAAAGTCATGATCGAACTATTGACGCCAGAAATGGCAAATCAGTACGTGACAGTTACACAGCCAGAAAACTTAAAGAAAGTCTTTTATGAAATGACATCCTCTGGCGTCGCCTAGCTTGAGGGAGGTGGGAGAAGACTCTGAGGGGTAGGTTTTTTAGATTAAGACAGACCCCAACACAAAACTTGCCCGTTATGGAACCGGGGGACTTAAACCCACGGAACTTGTTAAGGTTTCCCTTTGGGAATTGCCCCTTCAACTCCCTCAACGTACCAATTCATCGCTAGTTGTTCTTTGTCGTCCAATACTTTACCTTTTGGCACTCTGACTACACCTTTTTGGTCTTTCACAGGCCCATCAAAAGGATGAGCCATACCTTGAATAAACTCTTGGCGCTTCATGTTTACCAATTGCTGAACATCGTCAGGAATCACTTGATTCATCGGGGAAATATCTACCATCCCTTCACCAATACCATCCCAAACTTCTTGTGATTTCCACGTCCCATTCATCACAGCTAAAGCTTTATCGGTATAGAATTTGCCCCATTTGTTAATTGCTGATGTTAGGTGCGCTTTTTGACCGAACTTACCCATATCAGTGTTGTAGCCAAAAGCATAGATACCCTTTTCTTCAGCTAGTTGTACAGCGACGGCGGAGTTGGTATGCTGAGTCAAAACATCAGCACCTAGATTTATTAAAGCTTGAGCGGCTTCCTTTTCTTTTGTGGGATCGTACTGACTTTGTACCCAAAGCACTTTCAGTTTTGCTTGGGGATTTGTTGCCCTTAGTCCTTGGGTGAAAGCGCCTATACCGCGAATGACTTCAGGAATAGGATATGCCCCAATAAAACCAACCACGTTGGATTTTGTCATTTTGCCAGCAATCATCCCAGTCAGGTATCGTGGTTCTTCAAAGCGTCCTTGATAAGTGCCGACATTGGCAGTGCGTTTGTATCCAGTACAATGTTCAAAGATAACGTTGGGAAAGTCCTTGGCGACTTTAATTGTTGGGTTCATGTAGCCGAAGGAAGTTGTAAAAATCAACTTATTGCCGTCTAATGCCAACTGGCGAATAACCCTTTCGGCATCAGCACCTTCGCTAACATTTTCCACAAAAGTAGTTTTCACCTTATCTTGAAGATTAGCTTCCATTTCGCGGCGGCCTAAATCGTGGGCATAAGTCCAACCAAAATCACCGACAGGCCCAGCATAAACCAATCCAACTTTTAGTGATTCGCTAATAACTACAGGTGAGGCTGAGGGAGAAACTTCGCTTTGAGGATTAGAAGTTCTACCCTGAATACAGCTAGTCAAGGCAAAGCTAGATCCTGCGAAAGTGGCATACTTAAGAAAATTCCGACGATCCATTACTATTGATTTAGTTTACTCATTAACAAAGATTGTTTGATTTTTGGTAGCAACAGGCACAGTCTAGCATTGACTATTTAGTTGATTTTAACTTTTTTGGGAATGGGGAATGGGGAATTGGGAATTGGGAATACCATTTCACATTAAATGGCGATACACATAAATCTTGTAGAGACGCTTCAAAAGCGCGTCTCTACACCGTCTGTATTTGTATCAGGATTTTCGTAAATTGGTATAAGAGGACGTGGAGAAAATTTCTCACTCCCTCATCTCCCTCATCCCCCGGTGACTGAGCAAAGCCGAAGTGCATCTCCCGCTCACTCTTCTATACTTGATAACTGTAACTGATGAATTTATTTGAGCTTTTAGCAGGGGAAGAAAATCATCCAGCTTTGATTACGCCTGATGGGTCTTCATTAAACTATGGGCAATTGCGGCAAAATGTTACTAGCTTGGTGTCTCAACTCAATAGTTTTGGATTGAAACAAGACCATCGCATTGCGATTGTAATGAGCAACGGTTCACCAATGGCAATTACCTTTCTTGCTGCTGCTTTGTGTGGCACGGCTGCACCCTTGAATCCCAAATACAAGCAAGAAGAATTTGCCTTTTACTACGAAGATACCCAAGCAAAAGCGCTGATTACCTTATCTGATGGCCCAGAAGCAGCGATCGCCGCTGCTTCTGTTGATATGATGCTGATAAATGCTCAGGTAAACAATGACGGTACTTTAAACTTTGAATTAACCAAAGCACCCTCAAATACTTCCCACTCCCCACTCCCCATTACCCCTAATCCCCACTCCCCACTCCCGAACTCAGATGACGTAGCGATGATCTTACACACTAGTGGTACAACTAGTCGGCCAAAGCGTGTGCCAATTCGTCATCGCAATCTCATAGCTTCAGCCAATAACATTGTTAATGCTTATTCTCTAACAGCAGCTGACACCACACTCTGCCTGATGCCACTATTCCACATTCACGGATTAGTTGGGTGTTTGCTGGCAACCTTAGCATCTGGCGGTAAATTGGTTTGTCCTCATGGTTTTAATGCTTTGGAGTTTTGGAAACTAGTAAAAACCTACAAACCCACATGGTACTCGGCAGCACCTACCATGCACCAGACAATTTTGGCACGCGCTGGCCGCAATACTGAAATTGTTAATGCTCATTCTTTCCGCTTTATTCGCTCTAGTAGCGCTCCACTGCCGCCTATTATTATCGAACAGATGGAATCCAGCCTCAATGCTCCCGTGGTGGAATCTTATAGCATGACCGAGGCATGTCACTTGATGACAACCAATCCTTTACCACCGAAAATCCGTAAACCTGGTACCGTTGGCTATGGCTTTGGTGTGGAAGTTGGCATTATGGATGCTGAAGGTAATCTCTTACCGCAGGGAAGTTTAGGCGAGGTAGTGGTAAAAGCACCCAATGTCATAGACGGCTACGAGAATAACCCAGAAGCTAATGCCACTGCTTTTATTAACGGTTGGTTTTGTACAGGAGATCAAGGAACAAAAGACGAAGATGGTTATCTTTGCTTGACTGGACGTATTAAAGAATTAATTAATCGGGGTGGAGAAAAAATTTCACCTTTAGAAGTGGATGATGTTTTGCTGCGTCACCCCGCCGTTGCAGAAGCTTTGGCTTTTGCTGTTCCTCACAAATCTTTGGGAGAAGATATCCACGCGGCTGTTGTTCTCAAAACACAGGCTAGCGAAAAAGAACTGTTAGCTCACTGCTCAACTATGCTGGCAGATTTTAAAGTTCCCCAGCAAATTCATATTCTAGACCAACTACCCCGTGGTGCTACTGGCAAATTGCAACGTCTTGCCATGGCAAAGTTGTTGTTAGGTGAGGGGAGTTAAGCTTGAGCGCAAAACGAATGATCATTCTCCATTCTCCACCCACTCCCCACTCTCTATTCCCTAAAATAGAAATAGGTCTGTAAAATTACCTAACTTTTGGTTGTGACAATATCTGCTCAAACACTACCACTGCTCAAAGACCAAGAAAAACTGGAAAACCGTCTAGCGGAAATTCCGCCGGAACCAGGAGTTTATTTTATGCGAGATGGGAGCGATCGCATTATATATATAGGTAAGTCGCGGAAGTTGCGATCGCGTGTTCGTTCTTATTTTCGAGACGGTTACAATAAGAGCGATCGCATTGCCACAATGGTAAAGCAGGTGACGGAAATTGAATTCATTGTCACCGATACAGAATCAGAGGCTTTAGCACTCGAAGCCAATTTAATTAAGCAGCATCAACCCTACTTTAATGTGCTGCTCAAGGATGATAAAAAATATCCTTACGTCTGTATCACTTGGTCAGAAGACTATCCCCGTATTTTTATCACTCGCAAGCGTCAATTAGGTAAGGAAAAAGATAAATTCTACGGCCCCTATACCGATTCTGGCTTACTACGAGAAATATTACGCATATCGAAACGCATTTTCTCACTCAGGCAACGACCCCAACCATTATTTAAAGACCGTCCTTGCTTGAATTATGATTTAGGGCGCTGTCCTGGGGTGTGTCAACAGCTGATTTCACCAGAAGAATACCGCAAAACAGTACAAAAAGTAGCGATGGTATTCCAAGGTAGAACTCAGGAACTGATTGATATCTTGACACAACAGATGCACACAGCCGCTGAGACGATGAATTTTGAGGCAGCGGCGCGAATTCGCGATCAAATCGCTGGGTTGAAGTCGTTGACTGCCGATCAAAAAGTCTCTTTACCAGATGATACAGTCTCACGAGATGCGATCGCCTTAGCAGCTAACGAACAATACGCGTGTATTCAACTGTTCCAAATTCGCGCTGGGCAATTGGTTGGACGTTTGGCATTTGTCGCCGAACCACATGCTGAACCAGGAGCAATTTTACAACGCGCCTTAGAAGAACATTACCAAACTGCCGACTCTGTGGA
Source organism: Desmonostoc vinosum (assembly GCF_059505385.1). NCBI lineage: Bacteria > Bacillati > Cyanobacteriota > Cyanophyceae > Nostocales > Nostocaceae > Desmonostoc > Desmonostoc vinosum. The sequence goes on along the minus strand of NZ_JCACKM010000129.1, from coordinate 2,574 downwards.
AATACCCATAGAGATTTTGGTGCAGCATGAGTTACCGGATGGGGAAATATTGGCGGATGCCTTGACTCAACTCAAGGGAAGAAAAGTCACAATCTTGGCTCCTCAGCGACAAACCAAAGCAGAATTAATTGAGATGGTTGAGCGAAATGCCCAATATGAATTGCAAAGAATGCAAAAATTAGGCGATCGCAATCAACAAGCAATGCAAGATTTAGCCGCCGTTATTGATTTACCAGACTTACCCCACCGCATCGAAGGCTATGATATTTCTCACATTCAAGGTTCAAATGCTGTAGCTTCCCAAGTGGTATTTATTGATGGCTTACCAGCTAAGCAACACTATCGCCATTACAAAATCAAAAATCCCACAGTGACAATCGGACACTCAGATGATTTTGCCAGTCTTGCCGAAGTAATTGGGCGGCGATTCCGTAAATATATCGAAGATCCCCAACTGCCGCGCTTGGGAAATCCCGACTGGCCTGATTTAGTGATGATTGATGGCGGCAAAGGTCAATTATCATCCGTTGTTGCTGTTTTGCAACAAATGAATTTACTCGAAGATTTACGAGTGATTAGTTTAGCGAAGCGGCAAGAAGAGATTTTTTTACCGGGTGAATCTCAACCCTTAACCACCGATGCCGAACAACCAGGCGTACAATTATTGCGGCGGTTGCGCGATGAAGCACATAGATTTGCAGTCAGTTTCCATCGTCAGCAACGAAGTGATAAATTAAAGCGATCGCGCTTAGACGAAATTCCCGGATTAGGACATCATCGACAAAAGCAACTCTTGGGACATTTTCGTTCAGTTGACTACATTCGCCAAGCAACACCCACACAAATAGCCGAAGCTCCAGGAATCGGCCCGCGTTTAGCTCAAGAAATCTACGATTATTTCCATCCCTAAATGGGGAGTCGGGAGTCGGGAGTGGGGAGTGGGGGAAGATGTATTTCATGCCCTAGCTTTGGTAGGGGACTGACACAACTAATTTTGTGCATTAAACAACTCTTGTAGGATAGGTGTCTCGCCCGCCTGGGGCAGACAAGATGCCATTGGTGTCAACCTAAGCTAGAAAATAGCTTCGGTGTTGGCTTCCTCACCCGCCAGAGAATTTATTCTCTGGCTAATAGCTCAAGTCTACTTCAGTAGACTCAAAATCTTGGGGGATATTCAGTCATCTAAGAATAACTTTTGCTATCAGCAAGGAACTTCGGTTCTGCGTTAAGTTGACACCAATGACTTTTCGGCCCACACCACAAGAAAATCATTGCATCATTTTAGCTGTGTCAGCCCACTGCGAAACTGCTCAACAGATTCTTGCGGTAGGGGTTTAGCAATGCGCTTTACCCACACAACAAACGTGGTTTTTGCAAAACATAATAGGACTCCTATTTAATTTGGTGAAAAAACTCCGTACACCTTAAAAAATTTGATTCCCTACTCCCCACTCCCTACTCCCCACTCCCCGCCTACGTAAATAATTTCATTAATCAAGTCAAATTCCTATATATTCATTAATTCAGTTCTTGTACCTGCCTGCGTCCGGCCAAGAAACTTATTTCTTGGTGATTTAAACTATTTGCCCAAAATTTAATCTAAATATCAGCCAAAAGCAAATATTAATTTAATCTTAAGATATTATTTCTGTTACTTAAGATACAGTTTTTTAAAATTTTTAATCGGTCTTGCTAATACAAGCTTCATAGTTGTAATAAGTATAAATCAGGTGTTCTCAAGACGTTAAGCTCAGGGATCAGTGAATATCGAAGAAACAACTATATAAAAAATTAATTTATATATCTAAAGTATGATGTTAAACTGACTTCAAGATTAAGATAATAATTGAAGAATATACAAAATTCCTCAATAATTAAATTTTGTTTAAAACAATTAAACAATATAGTAGCTTGTTGTTAAGGTGTTGAAACCTAAAAGGCTTGCTATTAAAATTAGTAGTTTTTTCCGAGACAATTCATTTAACCAGGGGTTTTAAAATGCAGATAGTACAACAGATTTACTGTCCAAACTGTGGCAGTGAAGCGGAGCGTCATTATATTTCTGATAGTCAATTAACACGAACACAATGTCCAACCTGTGACTACTTAATGATTAGTTGCACGCGCACAGGTAAAGTTATAGAAGCTTATGCCCCTGGTATTCACGCTCCTCGGATTCACGCAAAACGTTAGAAATTTAAAGAAAAGTCGGAGATAAATTCTCCGACTTTTTTATGAAATTATTTCACACTTAAAATAGTGCAATATTAAATAATTCGTAATTCGTAATGACGCTCGAGGACTCGCTACCGCTTCGCTAACGTAATTAAGTTTTGTAATGGGGATTTAACGCAAAGTCACCAGGGGGTTTCCTCCGAGCTGACGGCAGTTGTTCATGGGGTTTCCCCCATGAACAACTGCCTCAACTTTGTAAGACCAATTCTCTAAAATTCGGCTACACATTCAAACTCCGAAACCCATACTAAATAAGAGTTTCTTAATTACGAATTACGCGCTTGGAAGCGGTAGCGAGTCCTCGATAGCGTTAGCGTAAAGCCTACGGCATAGCTTCGC
>NZ_JCACKM010000128.1:0-20254 GCF_059505385.1 Desmonostoc vinosum | reverse complement strand
CTCCCCAAGATCACACTGCCTCAACTTTGTAAGACAACCCCAACACAAAACTTGCCGATTATGGAACCGGGGGACTTAAACCCACGGAACTAGTTAAAAGAGTCAGGTCAAAAGAGGCAGGGGAGCTCTTAGCAGGGAGCAAGGGGGAAAACACCAGACGGAGCTTGTACTCCGCCCCAGTAAGAGCGCCCGCTTATGGGCGGGGCTTCATACCCATGTTCCGCTCCGCTCCACGGCTCCAGGGCAGGGCTTGCTCCTTTCAAGGGTAGGTTTTTCATATTCAGTCTGAAAAAGCCTATTTTTCCGTTCCGAAATCTTTCTCTGCGTCCCCGTGTCCCCGCGTCAACCAAAACGCGAAATCTAAAAAACCTACCCATAAGAGAGGGCTTGCTCCCCCTGCTCCCTGCCCCTCCGCTTCTTCGGTGATACGGTAGTCGCTAACATGCGGTAAGCCTCTCACCGCGCGGTCTTTCCAATTCACTGCCGCAAGGTAGCCACTCTGGAACTGGGTACTAGGTGCTGGAAAATTATCACAAAATCTTCCTGTGAGTAAAGCAGAATTTTATTGATCGCGCGTAAAACCCCATCCCCTTGTGGGTGGGGGATGTAAGCGCGGTTAATTCCTAGTCTCCAGTCCCTTTGAGTTAGACACCCAGCAATCTGTAGATCACACTGTTAACAACGGTTAGTGCAAACGCTCCGATAACAGCGCTCCAAATACCGAAACGCAAGCGGAAGCCTTCGACTAACCAGGCAGCAATACTAAAACAAACGACGGCAATCATAAACGTGAAAATGCCGGATAATAAATCAAAAGTGAGAAAATTGGGTACTGCAAATACAAGGCGTAAAATTGGTCTGACTATTGCCGTTACGATACCAAGAATTGCTGCGGAAAAGAAAGCTTTACCTGGAGTATCGATTTCAACTCCCAGAAAAGGCAATTTACTAATAATTAACAAGCTGACAGACGTTACTACCCAAACGATTAAAACGGTTACAAAATCCATTGCCAAAACCCCTGAAACGTGAACGGCGATCGGCGATAAATTAATCGGTCTACGAATAGAATAGTGTTTGAAGATATGCAATTATTTGTAAATTAGCAGAGATTATTTCTCTAGTTGAGTTTTATTCTATAAATCTTTAGGTTTGGTTGCTGTTCTCTGTTGCCTTGGAATCATAATCTAGCGATCGCAACTCTCTTCAGACAGAGGTAAGGCTGAATAATCAAGTAGAGACGCAGCAATGCTACGTCTCTACAAGGGTTAGGGAAAATGTAAAATTTGTTGACAAGCGTAATTCATTCCCAGATTTAGCAGGGCCAAATTTTTCTTGCTTGACCGTATCTGCTTGGTTTTGTGTCTTATCTTTTGGGAGTAGGACTGGTTTTTTCCGGTACTACAGGTGCTGGAGACACCGACGACTTGGGAAGTATAGGAGACACACCAGGACTAGCAGGATTGATGTCTTGGCCAGTTACCTTGGGTAACGGTACTTGGGGTGTTGAGGGGAATTTGGGGGTCAGATTCCCTTCAGGATTAATGCTCGGAATTGGTGTGGTACCGGGAATTGGCGATAAGTTAGTTGATGGTTGAGACGGGCCAGGTATAATTCCTAGAGACACGCGATCGCCCCCTACTTGACGCAATAAGTCCAATGTTTCAATCACATCGTTATAAGTTGCAGTTCGCGAAGCATTTAGCACCACAACGCCGCTGGGATTGTCTTGGAGATACTGCTTTAATCGCTGTGCTAATTCCTCTCTTTTGATGGGCTGTTTTTCGATGAAAGTATTACCAACCGCATCAATAGTGACAATCTGAGTTCCGCCTTGTGAATTTATGTTGGATGTTGTATTAGCGCTAGCTTTAGGCAAATCAACATTAATCGCCTGTTGGCGGGTAAATTGCAATGCTGCCAACAGAAAAAACGTCAAAATGCAAAAAACGACATCAATTAGCGGGATGATTTGAATCTGGGCTTCTTCAATTGGACTATGTAGATTAACTTTCATGTCTCGCTCTTACGGCTATTTCAGCGGCTAGATTCTGGTCTTATGCTTAAGTTTTAATTAATCAATTGCAGGGGGTTCAGGAGGTTCAGAAAATTTGTTTTTATTGAGCTTACGAGGTGGGATCAAACTTTCTTTTGAGGATTCCCGTACAATTGCCGATGTGCTGTTGCTAAAGTCGGGTGGAGACTGACGATACAGTAATTCCATTTCATTTCCCGCACGACGAAAAACTTTGACTTGGTTAACCACAAAACTTTGAAACAGGCGATAAAATACCAGACTAACGATCGCAACTATTAGCCCTGCTGCTGTACTAATCAGCGATTCACCAATACCAGTAGTTACCCCAGCTGTTGATTCAGTACCTAAATCACCAATCCGAATTGAGCGCAAAGACTGGATCAAACCTAAAACTGTACCCAACAATCCTAACAGCGGTGCTAGGGCGATTACAGCTTCTAAAAGTTTTTCGCCTCGCCGCATCCCTGCTAACTCATCTTCCGCTGTCGCCTCCAGTGCTAAACGAAAGGTTTCGGCGTCGCTTTTGGGTAAACCCAAAGGCGCGTAAAGAAACCTGCCAATTGGCTGATCTGTGGCGCGTCTGGCAATTTCCCCAGCCACTTCCCAACTATCGCGGGCAGCATCTAAAACGCGATCGACTATTTGCTTTTCTTGAGTCAAAATTCTTAACCAGAACCACAGGCGTTCAAAAATTACACTTAAAGACAGCACCGACAGCGCCAGTAAAGGCCACATTGCTGGCCCGCCCTTGTAAAACAAATCTAAAATGTCCACTTTTTAGGTTTCCTCCCTCCATCTAGAGCAACTATGACAAAGCATCTTAATTTTAGAGATTAATGCACAACTACCATATTCGGATGCCGAATTGCAGAGTCAGTGTTTGTTTAACAAGGCGATAGTTTGCTTGGCCTGTTTCCTCTGTAATTCTATAGGAGTAGCGTCTTCCAGACGAAATGAGGACGGTTATTCCCACCGGGAATGTAAAACATAATTTGTCAGAATAAAAGGTAACTGGAGGTTAAGAATATGAAATTTTCTGTTCAATCACTTTACACTTGGTATCGCAATGTGCTGCGTAATCCTAAATATCGTTGGTGGGTAATTTTAGGAACGCTAGTTTACATGCTCAGTCCTTTTGATATTCTCCCGGATTTTATCCCATTTGTGGGAGAAATTGATGATGTATTCCTTTTAACTTTGTTAGTAACTGAGGTTTCTGGGGTAGTTATTGAAGGCTGGAAAGCTCGTAAGGGAGTTGATACTACCGCTACTAATAATACCGATAATCCTACCTCCACCGCTAGCACAGTCGATGTTGATGCTGTTGCTGTCAAGTAGTTTTGACTAAATAAAACTTAACAAACCCTCTACCTCTGTTATCTACTTACGCTGCACTTTTGAGGTGGGGGATATTTTTTTAACGCAGATCTGACAACATTCTCAATAAATCGCCAACATAGTGTAACGCAAAGTGTACCTATGGTGATTACGGTTTACTAGCTTCAGCGAATTCTGTTAAGAAGCGGAAGGCTTTGAGAATATAACCCGCGCAATCTCTAGGAGAAGTATTATAAAACGATCGCCATGCACTGGCTTTATCTTCATCATAGCGATCGCCTCGCTCAACATGATCTTCTAACCATGCTAATCTAACTGCATGACCGATCAACACATCTAATACTATATATTCTTCGATTTGCAGTTTAGGGTTGTTGGCTGCGATCGCAGCTAATTCTATTAATGCTTCAATATTAACTTGGCGGTATTCTGGAGCTTCAATTTTATTTAATAAATGCTCAACTAACAGAGCAAAATTCTTTTCTCCTGCTGTCATTTCTGACAACATTATTTCACTATCTAGACGGTTGCGACGTTCTAATTTATCGCCAATCACTAAACCTTTGCAATGCTTCATCAATAACCAAACTTGTTTAAAAAAGTCTTTTGGTACGCGTCCTGTTGCACCTTCTGCTTGGCGAAACCGACGCCAACCCCCTGACGGGACTTCCATTTCTGTTTCTACCACTGGTAGCACTACCCAAGCAATATCACTTTCTTTTTGCTTGACGTGTAATGATTCTTGCTGGCGTAGTAGGTTACTCATGCCACTGTATCCTGTTAATACTTGATGCAAGCGCGTTTTTACCTCGAATGGTGAAAGTTCCATTAATTGTTCGTATGCTTCGTCTTGGGTGAGGTGTAATTCCTGTGCTAGTTCGCTGGTAATTAAGAGGATGAGATAGCCGACTCTTAATGTCAAAAGTCCGCGAAATAGTTGCGGTTCTGAGCGAATGAGGATGCCAAGATAAATTAAAATCTCTTGTGTAAGGACGCGATCGCGAATATCCTCACGACAGAAATGGTTAATTTTCTCGGCGATTTCATGATGAGACATGGGTACAGCAATTAAGGACGCTTCACTGTAAGCTTTACCCACGGCTATTTGCTTACCTCGTACCAAAATGCTTGTGACTGTATCCGACAAGCCGATATCAACCATTTGGCGCAACCCCGCAGCTCGACGTACCACTGCCCAAATACCTAAATCCCCAGCTTTGGTGTAAACTTCATCAAGTAAATCGGCTACAGTCACAGGGTATCCTGGGCCGCCGTAGCCTGTATCAAATTTTAGTCCCTGTAAACGAATTAAAGTTTGCAACAGCTCAATTTGCTCATAAATATTTTCTGATGCACGCAAATAAGAAAGTAACAAACCTAAGTTTGTTTCACACTCCATTTGAAATTCTTGGGTATGCCCCAAGCGCCAGTTTTTTTCTGAGTGATACGCTAGGTAATAGCAATTTAGTCCAGCATTTTTGACTGGCAACAGAGAAAATTCTGTATTTTGCAAAAAATCAATTCTTTGAATTCCGGCTGTCAGCATTAACTGATTGAGTCGCCCTAATTTTACCTGCACTCCATTACAAACACCATCTTTTAATTCCTGCATCAATTCTAATAATGCTTCAGCACCAATTTCTAGCATGGTGTGTGTCAACATTAAAGTTAGAGTAGGACGCCCTAAATCACTCCAATATTTCTGAATGTAAGCTAGTTCGCTTCTAATTTGGTCTAATAAAAAATGATAATCAAGAGTTAAATAGAACTGTTGAGAATCCAAAAATGACGGTAAAAATACAACTGTTTCACTGCAAATACGAAAGATTCTTGATGTTGTCAAACTCCGCAAACGTCGTACAGGACGCCCAGTTAAACCAAGTTTATCATTGCGTCCTATTTGAGTATAAATAGCTGAAAGTTCCCCTGCTTCTCTGACTTGAATTGGTTCTACTTGGGCAGGTGTTTGTGTTTCTATCCCGTGAACTTCTAGTTCTGCTTGTAAATCTTCGTCTTCTGCTAATAAAGCAATTTGAATCAACGCCTGGCGCTGTTTACCAACACACAAATGTCTTGCTAAAGGGTCAATATCACCAATTGCTAGTAAACTTTCACTTAACATTTGACAGAGAAAATATAAACTCTGCGCCCATACTAAAGGAATATTTTCGTTGGGTAAACGTTTTTGTGTTTGAGGTGCTAGTTTTTCGGCTTCGATATTTTCTGCTGGCACATAATAAAGTTCTGGTAATAAACGCAAACCGTCACGCTCAAATAATAATGGTTCTAGCAGTTGTTGATATTTTTGGACTTGTTCTTGGTCGCCACGAAATAAGCCATCTAAGATTAAGTAAGTAAAAAATAACGGCCACTCACATTCAATATGCTCAAATTGTTTTAGTTCCCACGGTTCGTAGTGTAGGCGGTGGGTGTCTTCTAAAACTGTTTGGTGTCCATCGCGTAAAAAGCGTTTACAGCCGTATTTGCCAGCAAGTTTAGTGATAATTTCGTTGAGAGTGCGATCGCGCAACTGCAAATTCTCTACAGCAAAGGCAGGAAAACTAATTATACTCAACAATGCGGCGTCAACTTCTTTAGAACCAGATTCTCTCGGTAATAGGGATTCTAGCGTAATCCGCGCCCGCGCAATTTCATCTGGCAATACATGAATGACTGAGGTTTGGCTACCATTGATGCCAAATAAATTGAGTCCGTTCATAGCTTCTAGGGCAGCTTTCGCCATGCCTACAGAACTAGCATTTAGTTCTGCATTACCATGGTTAATCTTATTACCCCGTTCCCAAATACCAAAATCTGGTGTGCGGTATGCTCGTCCAGTGTAGTAAACCAAGTTTTGAACGAAATTTACTTCATCAATCGTATAGATTATTTGCAATCCTGTAGCAGTCATTTGCGCCAATATCAGTAAAAATATAGATGTGGCATCAAGTTGCAAATGTCCCCACTCGTTATCACCAACAACAATGTCCCCGGTTGCTGTGTTGTATTTGGCGTGTAGTCCATCCAAAAGCGATTGTGTGTGTTTAAATGTCTCCACTTTATGAGCCTGTCGCATCATCGCAAATAGCAACCCACGCATCAGCTTGATGACACTGTGTTCTAGTTCGTAAGTTCGTCCTTCGTCGTTGTCAATCTTGCGGTATGCAAGTGCTAAACCCCAAACCGCCAAAATACTGTAAACGTTGTCTCGCACCCAAGCGTCTGTATAATCACCATGAGCAGTGATTGCAGTACTTGCAGGTAGTAACCCTGTAATAGGATTCTGACGCACCAAAATAATTGCATGAATTTGCTGGTAGTAATACTCCAGGCGGACTGATAACTCTGTGGGTGTTTTCATGACTTTAGCAAGAGGCGCAGCTTACGAAATTTAACCATACAGCTGTGAAGTAAATAGTATCAACCAAGCTAGAACAAGTCTTGTCGTGGATGATGAAACAGCAGTAAAGAGTGGTGTAAATTTATTATCTCGTGTTAAGCGATAGTACTAACTTGGAATTAGAACATTTACCAAAAGCAAAATAGTCAGTAAATCATAACCAAAGTCTCAGATTTCTTTAAATCTTCATTTATACGTATAAAAATTTATACTTGCTTTGGCTAATTGTTGGTAATTTTAAAAATAAATAACTATCGAACAAATTACTTTCGGTAGAGATTATTCATACGAAAAAATTGATAGTAAAAGAGGAAAAATATGTCTATGCGCTATAATGAAAATAATGCTCCGTTAATAAAAGTTGTTTACTCTCAAATCAAAATTAACGGAAAAACAGAGCTGATACCTTTAGAACTCTACGCTGATGGTTCACTCAAACGCTCTGCTGGATGAGTAAATATCAGAAGGTAATTACTAAAAGTTAGTAAAAAAATTGGAAGTTTTCCTTGCATAATTCTCCTATCTTTACAGGTAGGGGAATTATTATTTAGCAAAATTTTGTATTCTAGGCTTGATTAATTCAATATTTGTAGTTAAGCGATCGCCTCAGAAATTCTGCAACACATCAACTAACAATACCTCCGCCATTTCCATAAGGTAATTAGTCCCATTGCTAACCCTAAACCAAGAGTAAAAGCAGGCTCAGGGACAGGCTGTATATTGACATTATCAATAAGTAAGGCAATTAAGTACGATTACATAGATTAACCGATAAATATTTTAACTCTATAAAGTTTCCGGGTAAATTCGTTTATTGGCTTGACATAGATTGTAACAATAGTAAAATCTACTCTAACCACACCAAAATCTAAAAAACATCAAGGCGTAAATTACATACTTGTGTGGCATATCAAAGACTCTGAATACTAGTAAGTACATCACCGCAATAGTGCGATGTGCTAGAAAGTTTTCTACTTCTGCACAACGCAAATATTAAGCAACATCTACCAGAGAATGCGATTCCGAGTTAGGATGGTCAGTTAGCGATGCCTGAATTGGGTATCGATGTTGAATTATTAGGATTTTATGGACAAAAGTCCACAAGACGGCAGTATTATCCTCCTCTGAACTGGTGAGGCAGTCTCCCAGCGCGGGGGAGACTTTTAGGAGGTATTACTATGCTCACACAAGAGATTCGCAACTCTCTAATAGAATCTACCGATTTAAACCAACTGAAATGGGATTTAAATCGCTTACAACCTGTAGATGTTGGAGACTATATCGCACAATTACCCGAAAAACAACGGGCGATCGCCTTTCGTCTACTCAACAAATCTCAGGCGATAGACGTATTTGAATATTTACCCACAGAGGTGCAGGAAGAATTGATCAATTCTCTGCATGATGCTCAAGTAGTGCAGCTTGTAGAAGAAATGAGTCCTGATGAACGGGCGGAATTGTTTGACGAACTACCAGCTGGAGTCATCAAACGACTACTGCAACAGTTGAGTCCAGAACAAAGACAAGCGACGGCGACAATTCTCGGCTATCCTGAAGGCACTGCCGGGCGGGTGATGACGACTGAGTATGTACGATTACGAGAAGGGCTAACCGTAGGCGAAGCATTAAGTAAAATCCGGCGGCAAGACGAAGATAAAGAGACAATTTACTACGCTTACGTCACAGACAATAACCGCAAACTAGTAAGAGTTGTTTCATTGCGGCAATTACTGTTTACCTTTCCCGAAGTTTTGATTCGAGATATAGCGAGCGATCGCGTCCTCAAAGTTAGAACCGAAACTCCCCAGGAAGAAGTTGCCCAAATCATGAAGCGTTATGACTTAATTGCTATTCCTGTAGTTGATCGCGAAGAGAGATTAGTCGGGATTATTACAATTGACGATGTCATCGATATTTTAGAAGAAGAAGCTACAGAAGATATTCAAAAATTAGCAGGCGTCAGTGGTGATGAGGCCGCTTTATCACCACCCCAAGTTACTATTCGCAAGCGCTTACCGTGGTTATTAGGAATTATGGGATTATATATAGGTGCAGCAAGTGCGATCGCCCCATTCCAATCTGTAATTTCTGCCGTGCCAGTTCTCGCCGTCATCATGCCAATTTTTTCAAACACTGGTGGCACTGTTGGTATTCAAGCATTAACAGTCACAATTCGCGGTTTGGGTGTAGGTGAAGTTACACCTAGAGATACTCTGAGAATTCTTCGCAAGGAACTTTGTGCCGGTTTCGGCACAGCTGTGGCTTTAGCTGTGACTATGTTCCTGCTGTCTTTAATTTGGGCACATCCTCAAGAACGATGGGTAGCTTTAGTTGCAGGATTAGTTATGGCAACCAATACGATTGTCGCTGTGACTCTTGGTACTTTGCTGCCAATGGCTTTGAAGCGGCTAAAGCTAGATCCTGCTTTAGTCAGTGGGCCGTTAGTGACGACTATGCTAGATACAATTGGGTTTTTAACGTTCCTGACGCTGATTTCTATAGCTTTAAAAGTTTTGCATCTACCAACTTAATCAGGCGATCGCAAGACATTGGTAGAAATAAATAGCTTTACTTCTACCAATTATCTTTTATGGTCATTATTTAGTTAAATAAGGTACAAATTTACGCCTGATATAAATTAAAAATAAAAAACTAGGCAGTAGTTTCAATCCCTAATAGGGATTTTGATTGATTAAAACTCGCTGATTCGTCGCGAGGCAGTGAGCCTGCCTTACACGATGTTTCAATCCCTAATAGGGATTTTGGTTGATTAAAACTTCGCACTTCTCCGCAGCTTCCAGCCAATCGCGCGTTTCAATCCCTAATAGGGATTTTGGTTGATTAAAACAAGCGACCGCCCGACTACCAATCAACGCGATCGCCTTTGGTTTCAATCCCTAATAGGGATTTTGGTTGATTAAAACTCGCCAAGAGGCGTTGATTGTGGCTGGCAATATCAAAAGTTTCAATCCCTAATAGGGATTTTGGTTGATTAAAACTCAATTTGATTTAGGTATCCGTCTCTCTCTTCACTGTTTCAATCCCTAATAGGGATTTTGGTTGATTAAAACCGGGGTCAGCTATCAGTCGATATCGAATTGGGTGTGAGGTGTTTCAATCCCTAATAGGGATTTTGGTTGATTAAAACCCAATCTGAAAAATCGACATCGAAGTCCGAAGAGTTTCAATCCCTAATAGGGATTTTGGTTGATTAAAACCCTAAAAAATACGATTGGTTTCTCTGTCCTTCACCGTGTCACGTTTTTGTTTCAATCCCTAATAGGGATTTTGGTTGATTAAAACTAGGCGCGGGCGGAGGCGGGGGCAATGGGGCATTATCAGCCGTTTCAATCCCTAATAGGGATTTTGGTTGATTAAAACTGAGTTTGTCTATCAGTCGATATGTGTTCAGGCTGTTTCAATCCCTAATAGGGATTTTGGTTGATTAAAACCTGAAAAATCAGCAGAAGCAATTGTTATCAATGTTGTTTCAATCCCTAATAGGGATTTTGGTTGATTAAAACGGCTTTTTTGTTGCCGCTTGTAATGCGTGCCAAGTTTCAATCCCTAATAGGGATTTTGGTTGATTAAAACTTTGCATGGGATATCATAGCAGATGCAAATAACATCGTTTCAATCCCTAATAGGGATTTTGGTTGATTAAAACTTTTTCACCTTTGAGGAACTTAAAGGTACATCTGTTGTTTCAATCCCTAATAGGGATTTTGGTTGATTAAAACCAGAATTGGGAGGTGTGGTAAATGTTAGTCCGGCTGATGTTTCAATCCCTAATAGGGATTTTGGTTGATTAAAACTGTAATACCAAATCAATTATCTGTTGAATTTTCGTTTCAATCCCTAATAGGGATTTTGGTTGATTAAAACAAAGATTTTTGAAAAAATGTACAGAAAATCATTGTTTCAATCCCTAATAGGGATTTTGGTTGATTAAAACATCTCGTAGATCATCGAAGCATTAGCCTGAAGTTGTTTCAATCCCTAATAGGGATTTTGGTTGATTAAAACCCTGGTTCGCCGATGGGTTTGCCACCAATCGCAGGGTTTCAATCCCTAATAGGGATTTTGGTTGATTAAAACTTCATAAGAGCGAATTTTTAATATCGATGCATCTATGGTAAGTTTCAATCCCTAATAGGGATTTTGGTTGATTAAAACTCGTACATCTATTCTTGGCGAAGTCAAACAAGAGTACGAAGGTAAATTGTTTCAATCCCTAATAGGGATTTTGGTTGATTAAAACTGTGTCAGGTGTTCGGAATCGTAGCTGATTGTGGCGTTTCAATCCCTAATAGGGATTTTGGTTGATTAAAACCACATAACGGTTTACGGCGCTGGCTACTAAATCCGTTTCAATCCCTAATAGGGATTTTGGTTGATTAAAACTCTAGCCCGTCACCAAGCAGTCGCGTGATGTATAGTCCGTTTCAATCCCTAATAGGGATTTTGGTTGATTAAAACGATATGGATTTCCAGCTAATAGTTTATTTAAACGAGTTTCAATCCCTAATAGGGATTTTGGTTGATTAAAACCGCTGGGGTCTGCAAGCGTTGATATATTTGATTTTCAAGGTTCAAAAGTGTCGATCTGTAGCTAAGATACCTTTTCAGCCGTTTGGTTGTCAAGAGCGCAAGCATAATAAATAACCTCAAAAGCAATTCTGGTAAGGATTTGCGGGAGTGGTGTCAACCTCTGAACACCTCAAAGAGGGTTCAAAGCTATTAAGGATAGGCTTTTCAGACACAAAATTTTGTTTTATTTAAAAAACACCTACTGGTTGACACCATAGGCATCAAGTAAAAATAAGTAGTGCGAGCATCTTGCTCGCGCGGGCAAGATGCCCGCACTACAAATATTAAATTGTTCAACTTATTTTTACACGAATCCATAATTACTAATTCGCAGTAGGCTAATTTATATTTTTCAACGCAGAGGAATACCAATATTTTTAGCCAACTCTACACACCCCTACAACTATTCTTCTTGAATCCAAAAAAATGTTGTTGGAGTTGGCAGTAGATACGGTAAAGCTAGCCAGGAATACGAAATAGCAGGAGGTTCGCGACGTAGGAACATGGGTGTAAGGTTATAAAGGTAGCTAAAGTGAGTTTCTTGACTTGAGGCGATTAGCGCTGTGGGGTGTAGCAAGAAAAAAAGTTGTTTTGATAGACGTGAAATATGTATCTACTTTGATAGAAGACAGATGATATCATTGCCTCTGCATATTTAAATTAAAAAGCTGTAGAAAAGCGTTAGCATAGGGCCTTTGTCAGGAAACCTGCTCGTACCTCTACGCAGACCAATGATAGCTATTTATGCCTACTACCACTTGGAATCGTCATCACGTTCTCTCTTTGGCTGACTTTACCCCTGCTGAATACGATACTGTATTGCAAACCGCTGCCAGTTTTCAAGAAGTACTATCGCGGCGAACGAAGAAAGTGCCAACCTTGCAAGGACAAGTAGTGGCAAATCTATTTTTTGAACCTTCTACCCGTACTCGCAGCAGTTTTGAACTCGCTGCGAAACGCTTAAGTGCAGATACGCTGAATTTCGCCGCTGCCACATCTTCGATGACGAAAGGCGAGACAATTCTCGACACGGCAAAAACTTATTTGGCTATGGGAACTGATATCATGGTGATCCGCCATAAAGAAGCAGGTGTGCCTCATGCGATCGCTCAAGAAATGGATCGTCTTGGTGTGCGAGTTGCTGTTCTCAATGCAGGCGATGGTCAGCATGAACATCCTTCCCAAGCACTGCTAGATTTATTCACTATTTGTACTCTGATTGACCCAGCCAATCCCAGGCTTGAACTTTTAAAAGGTAAAAAAATCGCTATTGTTGGAGATATTTTACACTCTCGTGTGGCGCGATCGAATATCTGGAGTTTCATCGCCAGCGGTGCCCAAGTACATTTAGCAGCACCACCCACACTTTTACCCAAGTACTTTGCCGAGTTCGTAGAAGAGGCAGGGGGCAGCGCTTCGGCTTCTCCTGTTGGAGACGCTACGCGTAGGCTTCCCCATAGGGGTACGCTCAGTGACCAGGGGCAGGCGGCAGGGGGAGAGAAAATAATATCAATATCCCCCACATCACCGATTGGTGAGCGAAGTCGAACCACATCCCCCCAACCCTTCCTTCATTGGCAACTCGAACCAGCCCTACAAGATGCTGATTTTGTCATGACATTGCGCCTGCAAAAAGAACGGATGAGCGCTCATTTACTGCCAAGTTTGCGAGAATACCATCAACTATTCGGCATTACACGTCCAAAGCTACAACTATGCAAGCCTAACGTTAAAGTTTTGCATCCTGGCCCAGTTAATCGTGGTGTAGAAATTAGCTCTGATTTGATGGATGATCTAGAATTTAGTCTAATTCAATCGCAAGTCACCAGTGGTGTCGCTGTTCGCATGGCCTTGTTGTATTTAATAGGTAGCGGCAAGACATCGGGAATTCAAAATTAAAAAGGTTGTTCGGTATTTGCTGTGCTAAGTCTCTGTGATGTCATGTCCGCCTGAAGACCTATGATATAGACTGACGCAGAGACACAGAGACGCCTGCGGACGAGGTTTCAAACCTTGATTGATTTCAATGAATGTAGAGACGCTTCAAAAGCGCGTCTCTACAAAGGTTTCGGGTAACGCAGAATTAATTTCTGGAGATGGGTAATTTACCCCACATCATATCAGCAATTATAAATTCGCTTTAAAGCGCATTTGTATTAATGGTATTATTTTCTTTTAAAGCTCTATGTAAAAACTCGGCGTTATATATTTAACAATCATGATTTTAAAGATGATATCTCTGTTGTACTCAAAGTTGCAGTACAGCAACACTGTTGCTCAAAGTCTGATGATATCAATGCCGTAGTCCCAAAATTCAGCATCCCAGACTATACAACTCAGAAAACCAGTATGTTTATCGACTCACCAAATCCTTTCTTCGCTGGAGATAGTATCCCACCAGAAAAATTTATCGGTAGGAACTCTATCATTCAAACAGCTTTTGACCAGATATATAACCGTGGTCATTTAGCGGTGTGGGGTGGACTGGGAACAGGAAAAACGTCGCTATTAGCAAAACTAGCTGCTGCTCAAACGTGGGAACAGAACAGGCAAGACATATCATTAGCAGTCATAGTTAGTTTTAGTTGTGAACAGATCAACCCTTTTACGGTCTCTGGTTTTTGGACAAAGTTACTGTGTTTAGTAAGAGATAATTTAAACACTGAAACAGAATTACAAAAGCGAGCAAATACTCTGATAGCAGAAGGTAGAGCATCTCAAGACAGTTTACGCCAAATATTAAGGGAACTAGACACTAAAGACAAATACTTAGTATTGCTGATAGATGATTACGATTTGGCTCTTTCAACTAACCAGCAATACCTTGAGCATAATATGCAGCAATTTTTGAGCGAATTTCGCAGCTTGGCTATTTACACTGACACTGGGCAAAGGCGAAATTTATCTGTGATTGTCACTTCACAAAAACGTCTAAATGATATTAAACCAAGTCTCAATCCTAACCAGTCACCCTGGTATAACCATTATTTATTTCGACAATTAAAACCTTTTAACGATGATGAAGTTGGGCAGTTACTACGATTATTTAATCGAGCAATTACAACGCAATTAAGAGAAGCACTAGAACAAATTGCTGGTGGGCATCCAAAGCTGCTACAAACTGCTTGTTTTTTCCTATATCAAGAACTCAGGAATGAAAACCAACCCTCTATTGAAGAGTTTGTTCATAATTTTATTCGAGATTTTGAAAGCAGCACTAATCCATTTTTCGATAGGACTTGGAAAATATGCGATGAAAAAGAGCAATATTTATTAATGTTAATGGTTTTGTCAAAACTGAGGGGTCGCCTGAATAAAGATAGACAATACAACATCAGAAATATTGAATCAATTTTTAGCCAATACGACAGAATATCGCGAAATTTAGAAGAACAGTGCGTTATTAAATATTCTATTAATAACGGCGATAATTCTTTTATTTTTATCTCGTCAATAATGGAGAAATGGGTAATTCAAGAAATTTGGAATTCTGATGACGAATCACTGCAAAAAAGAGAGAAAGCATTTTTAAATTTAATGAGTCATCAACAAATAGCAGATGTAAAAGGTGCTATTGTTTTGGTAAAAGAAAATCGGCAATCTATTACTTCATCTTTTAAGTCTATTTACCCTATTGTTGAGACAATCATCAGATTTTTCCTTAGTAGGTAATTGTTAAATATTTACTGATTATGAAAGTAGTATGGACAATAATCCTTATATCATTGGAACTCCAATCGAAACACCAGAGTTGCTTTTTGGTAGAGATTCTCTATTTGAACAAATAAGAGATCATTTGGAAAATAATATAAGATTGATTCTTTTGCATGGTCAAAGACGTATAGGTAAATCTTCTGTATTGAACATTCTTCCCTCTGTTGTAGCTAGAGATGAATTTTTATTCATTTCTTATGATTTACAAAACGATACCTCTTCTGAAAAGAATATAATTTTACATAAAATTATCAGTAATATCCTGCACGAACTTGGCATAGATCAAGAAATAGACATCAGCTATTTAGAAACAAATAGCAATTTAGAGGATAGAACAGTACAAAGAACTATATATGAGATTTGTTACGTATTGCATCAGAAAAATTTAAAATTAATTCTACTATTAGATGAGTTTGATGTAATCGAAAATGATAATAATATAGGCGAAGCTGTTAATTTTTTAGAATATCTAAATAATCTAATTAGAAATCAAATAGAAATATATCTAATCGCAGTAGTTGGCAGATATCTCAATTCGGTGCCAAATTTAGTACAAATGTTTAGAGAAGCACCACTTTTAGAAATTGGTTTATTGAATAATGAGAGTGCTAAAAAGTTAATTACGCAACCTGCTATTAAGAGCCTGCAATACAGAGACGAAACTATAGAAAAAATTTTGAAATTTTCATCAGGACATCCTTTATATACGCAGGTTTTATGTCATGAACTTTTTAATTTTGCTAGAAACCAAAATAATAACAGCAGGAGTTTTACTATTGTATCTGATGATGTAGATAAAGTTATATCAGAAGCCCTGGAAACTTCTCATGGCGGATGTGCTTGCTTTTGGGATGGATTAAGTCTGCATGAGAAAGTAGTGGTTTCAACTTTAGCTCAAGCTCAACAAGAAAAGATCACAGGTAATCCTAAAGAAATTTATCAAGAATATGGATTAGTATTGACAGATGCTTTACAAAATGCAATTAGTTCATTAATTAACAAGGGTTTTTTAAATAGTAATCCCATAAAAATAAAAGTAGAGATAGTCCGACTCTGGCTACTAATACATCATCAATTACGAGATGAAATCGCTATTTTAGAAAGAACAGAGGACGGAGAATTTAATAAAATGTTGGAGATAGCTCGAAGTTTCTGGCTACAAAAAGATAAACAAGAAAACGCCTTAATTCAATATAAAGAGGCTTTAAAGTTAAATCCTAATAACTTCATTCTTATAGTAGAGTTAGCAGAAAAATATTGTGAATTAAAGGATTTTGAACAAGCTTTACTACTTTATAAAAGAGCTTATAAATTAAATAAGTTAGTTTATAAACAAAGATTTATAGAAGCTTTAGATCACTACGGAAGTTACTTATTACAGCAAGAATATAACGAGAAAGCAAAAGAACAATATGAAAAAATTTTGCAAATTGACCCTGAAAATAGTTCAGCGAGAGAAAAAATCGGTGAACTAAGACACATGCAAATTGATAGTAATGAAATCGCCGAAACTCTCAAAGAATCAGATAGTTCTGGCGGCAGTAATTTTGGAGGATGGCTGCAAAGAATCATCCAACCAAAATTATGGAAAATACTAGGATATGGGGGTCTAATTGCTGGACTTATAGCTTTTGCTATGATTTTTTTTATTAATAAGCAAAAGAATTGTGCTGCCGATCAACAAAAAAATCCCCAGGGTGTATGCGTCACTAATTCAGAAAGCCTTAGTAGTGGCGATCGCTCTTTATTTTCTCAGATAACAAATAACAAACTCCAAGATATTGATAAATTTAAATTTAAAGAAAATAAACAAAAAGGGATTACTAACTTCCAACAAAAAAAATATCTACAGGCAGCAGAAGACTTTAAACAGGCGGTCAAATATAACTCTAACGATCCAGAGGTATTGATTTATCAAAACAATTCCTTAGCTCGTCAAAAGGGTGAGCCTTTTGTTTTAGCTGTAGTAGTGCCAGCCACACATCAGTCAAACTACGTTTTAGCTTGGGAAATATTACGTGGAATCGCACAAGCGCAAGATGAATTTAATCAAAATCAAGGATTAAACGGTCGCTTACTAGAAATTCTGATTGCTGATGATGGTGACTCAAAAATTCAAGCAAGAAAAGTTGCTCAGCAAATAGCAAATAATAACTCAGTATTGGGCGTAATTGGACATAATGCTAGTGGCGTTACTAACGAAGCTTTACCAATATACGAACAAGCGAAAATTCCGATTATTTCATCAACAAGTACTAGCATAGATTTAAAATCTTCTGTATTTTTTAGAACTCTTCCATCAGATAAAGAAACTGGTAATAAGTTAGCTGAATATGCTATCAAAAAAGGTTTAAAACAAGTCCTAGTTCTCTGTAATCCTGATGAGTCTTATAGCCGCAGTATAAAAGAAGAATTTAGAACAAATCTTGGCCCCAATGGCGAAGTTATTGGTGGTGGATGTATCAATATAGCTAACAAAAATGTTGACTCACAAATACTCGACAATTTGCCTAATCCAAAAACAATACAAGCGGTCGCTTTATTTCCAGATACCCAACACTTATATGAAGCTATTAAGATAGCTAAAAAGTATAAAAAAATTAATTCCGAAATCAGTCTATTAGGAGGTGATTCTGTTTATGTAGATGATATTTTTTCTAAAGGTGGTGACGATATCGAAGGTTTGGTTTTAGCTGTTCCTTGGTTTCGTGAGACGAAGAAATCACAAACTTTTGCTCAAAACGCTAAAAAACAGTGGGGAGGTGATGTTAGTTGGCGCACAGCAACCAGCTACGACGCGGTCAAGGCTTTTCTTGATTCCATAGATAAGTCTATTAATTCATCTCAGACTCTGTCCAGGGATACAGTTATCAACAATTTAAAAAAGGTAGAAGTTCAAAAAACATCTTTCGGAGAAACACTTAAGTTCAATGTCAGCCAGGAAAGCCAGAGGAAAGTAGTTTTACTGAAGGTAAAAAATAGACAATTTATAACTGAGGAGGAACAGACAAAAGAAGAAAAAAAATAAATTAGTTTGGTTTGTGATCTGTTAGACAGACATCATGAACGGGAATACTTAATATGGCATTGTCAGCTAGTTAGCCATAATCGAATCCGATAGATTTTCTACATCTTATAAATAAAGATTGCTGAGAGAATCTCATCCTGAGAATAGAGGTTATTATAAAATAGTGACCAATGATAAAAGAAAGACTTGGGAAAACTAGCTGAAAAATTAACAACTGCTTAGTAGTCCTATCACCATTAGTTATCTATGGTATCCTTAAAGTCTCAAAGAAACCCTTATGTAATTGGTCGTCCCATAAGTGAACGAGAACTTTTCTATGGAAGAGATAGAGAATTGTTTTTTGTGTGGGAAAATTTTCGCAAAGGGGAGAAAGTAGTATTTCTGCACGGAGAAAGAAGAATTGGTAAGTCATCTCTGCTTCAGAATATACCGGGATTTTTAGACGAAAAGGAATACAACGGTAACTACGCTTGTGTCAGCTTTGACTTAGAATATCATGCTCAAAATACGCTAGAGTCGCTGTTAGAAAGATTAGCAGAAACTATTGTTAAGCAATTAGATATCAAGCCTTATCAAATTGAGATACCAACTGCCGAAAAAATAAAAGTGCAGAAGGATATTTTCTGCAATAAATTCCTACCAGAGATATACGCAAAACTAAAAGATACTAAATTAGTCTTGTTATTAGATGAATTCGATGCCTTAGAGCCTACTTATATAGGTGCAACACTAGAATCACTCTTTGGACAGATCAAAAAGGTTGTAGAAAACCAAAGCAATCAACAATTATTGGTAGTGATTTTTGCTGGAAGAAAGTCTACAGATATATCAAATTTATTAAAAATATTTAAAAAAGTACCAATTAAAGAAATTGATTTTATAGACGAAAAAAGTGCCACAAAGTTAATTACTGAACCCGCTGCTAGTTTTTTGCAGTACGAACAAAAATCGATTGCAGCTATTATTAAGTTTTCTTCAGGACATCCTTATTTTATTCAGATTATCTGCTTTGTGCTTTTTAGTAGGGCCAGAGAATTAGAAAAACGGGGAGTTACTGAAAAAGATGTAAAACTGATTATAGAACAAGCAGTAGAGTTAGCAGAAGCTGGTCTAGCATGGTATTGGGAAGCTTTATCTGTACCAGAAAAGCTAGTATTTTCGGCTGTGGCTGAAGGCCAAAAAATAGCTATTGAAAAACAAGACCAACGTCTAAAGCAAGACCCACTCAAAATACTAGAAATATATAATTTTCATCACTTATCAAAAGATCAACTACAAAAAGTTGTCACAGAACTCATATATAGAGGATTTCTAAATAAACAAGGTAATCAAGTAAAAATAGAATTAGTTAGGTGTTGGTTGGTGCAACGTCACCCTTTGTGGCAGGAGGTAAGAGAATTTGAAAAAGGAGATAAACAAGAAATTGAACAAGCTTATCAAATTATTGATCAGTTGAATCAGCAAAAAAAAAATACAGCAGATATAGCTGAATCTCCAAATAATCTTGGAGAAGATTCTAAAAATCAAAATTATGATGTTTACGACTTTAATAACCTAGAAAATATCCCGCATGAATTTCCTACCAAGGGTTTAGGAAATATAAAATACTTAGCAGATAAAATTACTCTGAATAGAGAAAAAAAAGGGCTACTTTGTATAGCTTCTATTGTGGGTCTTGTAACAATCATTATTCTTGCCTTTACTACCTCAAGCGCCAAGAATGATCAAAATAATCATATTAATCCACAACGCAACATAAACTCTAGCCCTTAGCTCGACTTGATCCATTTTTGCACTGAGGCGATTCCGCGAAGGAGCATCATCGCTACGATTTTTACCAAGCCAGTTTGGAGCCATATCAACTGAAATTGTAAAAATCCCTCGTACCTTATTTGAACGCTTGAGGGATATTGCTATTTATGCCGCTTAATTGGATAAAGTCGAGCTAATATCAAGTTCGGGTAATTACTTATTATTAAAATTTCTCCGTGTCCCCGTGTCCCCGTGTCCTCGCGTCAGCCCTAACGATAAGTCTTCAGACGAACATGATATAATTCGTTATCCTGCGTTTGAGACAATACATCCTTTCACAATAATAGACTTCTTGCAAAAATACTTGAACCGTCAGAGACTCAAGTCTCTGCCT
>NZ_JCACKM010000127.1:0-20348 GCF_059505385.1 Desmonostoc vinosum | reverse complement strand
TCCCCAATCCCCAATCCCCAGTCCCCAATCCCCAATCCCCAGTCCCCAATCCCCAGTCCCCAATCCCCAGTCCCCAATCCCCAGTCCCCAGTCCCCAATGCGAACAATTGCAGAAATCAATGAGAAAATTAGCCGTCAACGTGCGGTAGTTTTGACGGCTGAGGAATTGAAAGCACGAGTTACGGAAGTTGGTGTTAGCAAGGCTGCTAAGGAAGTTGATATTATTACCACTGGCACTTTTGAGCCGATGGAATCGAGTGGTGCAATTATTAATCTTGGGCACACAGACCCCCCAATCAAAATTCGCCGTTGCTGGTTGGATGGTGTGCCAGCGTATTCGGGTTTTGGGGCTGTAGATTTATATTTGGGTGCGAGTTGTGCCGTGGAAGCTATGGATGGAGAGGAAGCTAGGGAACGCGGCGGTGGGCATGTTATAGAAGATTTGATCGCGGGTAAATCTGTCCATGTCAGGGCGCAAGGACAAGTTACAGATTGTTACCCCAGGGCGACATTTGAAACCACAATCACTAGTGACACAATTAATCAGTTTTATTTATTTAATCCGCGCAATCTTTATCAAAATTTTATTGTAGGTGTGAATGGAGGCGATCGCCCGCTTTTTACTTATCTTGGCCCATTACAACCGCGTCTAGGAAATGCCGTTTACTCAAATCCAGGTGCGATTTCTCCCCTACTCAATGATCCTGATTTGCAACTTATTGGTATTGGTACGCGAATTTTTTTAGGTGGTGGTATTGGCTATGTGGCTTGGGAAGGTACACAGCATTTTCCTTTACAAAAGCGCTTACCCAATCGCACACCTATAGGCCCGGCTGCAACTTTAGCTTTAATTGGTGATGCGAAACAAATGGATGCTCATTGGGTGCGGGGTTGTTATTTCAAAAGTTACGGCCCTTCATTGATGTTGGGCGTTGGTGTACCAATTCCTGTACTGAATGAACAAGTAGTTGAACACTGTGGGGTGCAAGACAAAGAACTGGTAGCCCCAATTGTAGATTTTTCGATTCCTCGTCGCGTTCGTCCTACCTTTGGTTTGGTGAGTTACGCCCAACTCAAATCTGGGCGCATCACCATTGAGGGCAAAGCAGTACGCGTTGCTCCTTTAGCCAGTTTGTTTTTCTCCAGGCAAGTCGCCCTAGAGTTAAAACAGTGGATTGAAGCAGGTAAATTTACCCTCACAGAACCAGTTTCTGCAATCCCGATGCAGCGGTCTTTTCTACCCCAAGACCGCTGGACGGATTTTTGAGAATGGGGATTGGGGATTGGGGACTGGGGATTGGGGACTGGGGATTGGGGATTGGGGATTGGGGGCTTCGACTTCGCTCAGCCCACGGGAATTGCTTATTTCTCCCCCACTCCCCACTCCCTACTCCCTACTCCCGGTCACTGAGCGCAGTCGAAGTGCTACTCCTGCGGTGGTTTCGGTCGCTTAACGGGCTTGGGAGTCGGTATTTTAGGTACAGGTTTTGATACTACCGAAGGGTCGCCAGCTGTTTTTTTGATGGGGCGTGGTGTTTCTCCATTGCGTCTGGGAGGGAATGGCTTTCTGCCACGGGGGCCGCCACCACCAGCGCCACCTCTTTGCGGTGGTCTGCGTTTTTTGGGCAAATCCGCGATCGCTTGAGCATTCTCTACCACCAAGGCGTCAGCTTCTCGCTTCACTTGAAAGTCCCAAAACTTACCTACAGCTTTGGTGCCAAGCACGCCCCTCAGTTTTAATTTAAAGTATTTGGGTTTATCAGTTGGTTTACGTGCAGCCTGCTTGATTTTGACCACTAAACTCTTAGCGTCAAAAGACTGATAGACTACCTCACCACGAACTGAAAAACCACCATCGTTAATTTCTGATGAAGGCGTTAGGGTAGTTATATTTTCTGGCGAACTCTCAGATAAGCTCTCATCAGATATTTCTAAATTTTCTGATTCTTGCTCTTGCTCGTCTTCGTCTATTGGTTGCTTAGCTAAATTTTCTGGCTCCCAAACTCCGACGATTTGCAGATGCAAGGTATCGTTTTCTTGCCTTGTGCGTGGATAAACCACCCACAGATGTTCTTTTTCTAGATCTAAGTGATTTTTGACTAAGCTCATAATCCGACCTAGAAGGACGGCATTTAGTTCTACGCCATCTGCTGTTAGCAGCATTCCTTGAGTAAATTGTTCGCTGCTTGCGAGGTAACGACCACGGACTAAGCCAATCGCTCGATATTGCATCGGTTCACTAGGAGGTGGAATCGGTTGCAGTCGATTGGCTAAGTTATCACTTGCAGCAGTTTCGCCAGCATCAACGGGCGAATTCTGTGGCTTAGGAGATGGAATTGGTGGGGCTATGTGATGAACATTAGTAGGCGTTTCTATAGTGGTTTGAGCCTGGTTAGAGGCTGGAGAATCGGAAGAGTTGGAGGATTCAGGCAACGGCATCAGGTCGGAATTCATAAAAACTCCTTGCGGCGGAGACACATCCCAATTGTGGGATTTTACTAAGGCAGCTGAAAAGAGCGTTTGTGCGGCTGCTGAAAGTATATTTTCTTTCAACAAAACCATACTAGAGCGCTCTGTAAGAAATCAAAAGACGCAAAATAGATCATTGTACACTAAATGTGTAATCAAGCGCCTTTACTCTAGTTTCGGAAGCATATCATAGCTACAATTCTTGTGGCTCCTCCTAAAGTCATCACTTACTTTAGCAGTGTAAATAGGTATTTGTTATAAAATTCACAGGCGAACGACGGTATTCCGCAAAGTTTTGGAAATTTTTAACTTTCGATTTGTGTAAATGTTAATCTCGTTAGAGTTTAAGATAAGGACAAAGTTGTGTCTCAACCACGCAATCGCTGGATAGTTAAGGTCGTGTTGGCTCTGGCAGTTCTCGCTTTTGTCGGGGTTTCAGTAATTCCCTTATTTGGTTCACCCAATCAGTCGGCACCACAGCAAAACTCGAAACTGGAAGACGAAGTTCGAGGTTTAGAAATAGTTTTGCAAAGGGAACCAGAAAATCAAACCGCACTCAAAGGTCTATTAAAAGCACGGTTGACTTTACTGAGTCAAAAAAGAAAAGAGGATATCAAACCAGCTGATTTTCAAGCAGTAATTGAACCGTTAGAAAAGCTAGCGAAGCTGAATCCTGAAGAGTCCGAGTATTCTGTGTTACTAGCACAAGCAAAACAGCAAATTGGTGATAAGGAAGGAGCAGCTCAAGCTTATCGCTCGATTTTGGCAACTAAACCGGGTGATTTAAACGCTTTGCGAGGAATGGTAGCTCTTTTAGAAAGCCAGCAACGTCCAGAGGCAGCCATTGGCTTGTTACAAGATACTCTTGCCAAAGCTCCCCAAGTAAATAAAATTCAGCCGGGCAGCGTGGATACAGTTGCTGTACAAACGCTGTTGGGTAATGTTTATGCTTTCCAGAAACGCTATACTCAAGCTTTCTCTGCATACGACCAAGCAATTAATAAAGACCCCAAGGACTTTCGCCCGGTTTTAGCAAAGGCGATGCTTTTGAAAAACCAAGGCAAAGTTACTGAAGCTAAACCATTATTTGATACAGCCTTAGCTCTAGCACCCGCTCAGTACAAAGATGGAATCAGTAAAGTAGCAGCTGCATCCCCCGCACCTTCACCGGAAATTACTCCTAAGTAATTGCTGGGATTTTCGCACTGTTCCCTGTTCTCTTTGAAATGAGTTAAAACATCTCAAAGAAAGCATCTTCTAATTCATAACCCAGCATTTGTGCCATGGATTTCAGGCGCGATAAGCTGGGGATATCTTGCTGTTTTAACCAATCACCCAAGATAAATATTTTATGCATCAAAAATATTTCTAAGGCTTCAGGATTATACTGAATGCCATCTTGGGAACTAAACTGATGTGGTACAAGCATGGCGGTGTAACGAGCAAATTCACCAACTTTCCAATCTAGTAAAAATGGCAACCAGGGATATTTGGCATCTAGACGAACAAACCATAATCGCACTTCTGGAATTTCTGAAAGCTCACGAGGATCGCTAGGTTCCAAATCGTAATTGATCTTAAAGCGCAACTGCTGTTCATGGGATGTAAGTGTACCTTCTTGCAGCAGTTGTTCAATCACCGTTGATGCAGGCGACAGATCCAGATTGTTAATGGAGTCATTATTGAGTGCGATCGCAATTGTTGTTGACTCAGCAGTCACTTTCTTTATGCTCAACTGTATGATCGATTGTTTACAGTAGCAGCTTTCTGGCATTAACGCTATATCTACTTTTGAAAATGAGGAGTCGGGAAAGAGGTATACTCATTCTCTGTTGTGTGATTTATTACAGTTTGTTGAAACTAATTAATCCCAGATCAATAACAAATTTTGTGATTTCCAGTTTGGAAACGAGAAAAAGACCTAGCACCCGCCTCAAAGTGGACATTTAGATTAATTTTAAGTTAAAGTTGTAATGAGTTTGTTTTAGATTAGGGTGTAAGAAGGCAGTCTGCAAGCAGCAAAAAAATCATTACCGTGACCTGTAATTTCGCAGCATCAAAAGCAAGAACCAAATTGTAGGTAAAGCAGCCGTGTGTAATAGCCTTGCATATACAAGATAGCTAGCAAACTTTGATCAGGGAAAATTATCCCAACGGTTAACAAATTGTCATATGCAAAAACAAGCAACTTCCACAAAACCAATTCGTTCTCTAGAAGATGCTCTTGAGCGGTGTCAAGTGTTAGGTATGCGTGTCAGCCGTCAGCGCCGCTTTATTCTAGAACTACTTTGGCAAGCCAATGAACACCTTTCTGCTAGGGAAATTTATGATCGCCTGAATCAGGAAGGTAAAGAAATCGGTCATACTTCTGTATATCAAAATTTAGAAGCTTTGTCTACTCAAGGCATCATTGAGTGTATTGAACGTTGTGACGGACGTTTATATGGCAATATCAGCGATTCACACAGTCACGTTA
This sequence comes from Desmonostoc vinosum, assembly GCF_059505385.1. Classification (NCBI taxonomy): domain Bacteria; kingdom Bacillati; phylum Cyanobacteriota; class Cyanophyceae; order Nostocales; family Nostocaceae; genus Desmonostoc; species Desmonostoc vinosum. The sequence continues at coordinate 15,403 of NZ_JCACKM010000127.1, read as the reverse complement.
ACTGTTTAGATACCAACCAAATTCTTGATATTCATATAGAACTACCAGAAGACTTTATCCGCCGAGTTGAAGAACAAACAGGAGTGCGGATTACTGAATACAGTATTAATTTTTACGGCTATCGCAACCCGCAATAAAGTAATGGCGGGACGTGTGGCAGTAACTACTCCAGAAGAATTGGAAACCGAGATGCGAAAGCGGATAGGGAAGCTTGCACAACAGTAAACTAAGGATAAGTTTATGCAAGAAGTTTCTAACTATACTCAAGAACTTACAAACCGCCTCTCACCAATTGTGAAGAATTTATTTAAAGGTAGTAGCTTGTACACAGTGAGATTAAACAAACAAGAAAGGATTAAACACTTGGTTAATCTTTTTGGGAAGTTTCTACCTGAAGAATTTAGAGCCATTTCTGATGATGAATTAACACGTAGAATTGACAAACTTTTAGTTTTAGAAGCAGTCTCAGGAACGCTCAACGATTTGACTCCAGAACAAATCAAAATTTTTGATGAGGCAGTGAAAGGAAGTTTCTAATGATTCTGATTTGCAGAGAGTAGAAGGATTAAGTTTAGAGAATTGGTTACAAGTTGATGCTTAAATGTCTGTATCACTTATTTACAACCATAGTACGAGAAAGTATATCATGTAAAGAACGCTTATCTTGACGGGATAATGCAAATATAAAATCAATTAAGCCGATTACATAGATAATAGATAAAAAAGTAAAAAGTACTTTCAATAAAAGTCTCCAAGTTGCTTGCCAAAAAGTAATTCGATTTCCTTGCAAATTAGTCACAATAATTTTAACTTTCTTTTTCCCTATAGTAGCTTGCTGAGATGATGATTCAGATAAAGCAAAGTAGAGCCAAACTCCAATAATCATTATAAAAAACAAAAGCATTAATATAGCATAATAACCAGATGTCAAGTAGTAAAAATCATATCTAATTGTATAAAATAACGTTGCCACACCAAAGCAAATACCTATCCAAACACCTACCAAGAATAAGTCAATTAAGTAAGCTAAAATACGCTTCCAAAGTATCTGATTAGTTGAACTAATTATTGTCCATGTATCCCGATTGATTCCTACCTGGTTTACTTGTGTATTAGTAGACGATGAGTTTTTCAAAACATACTCTGGTGTCTGCAAATTTGGATTTAATTCTACTATTTTTTGTAAAATCTCTTGAGTATTTTGAGGTCTATTACCCGGAAAAGGAGCCATCAAGTAATTAATCAAATCTGCAAATTTTGGTGAAATATTAGCACTACCTCGCCAAATTAATTCTCCTGTACGTGCATCTTCAGAAAAATCACTTGGTTGCTTCCCTGTTAATAAATAAACAAAAGTACGTCCCAAAGCAAAAAAATCTGATTGGGGTACTGCTTTACCGTGAATTTGTTCAGTTGGGGTGTAACCTGGGGAAATAATACCAGTTACTTGCTGTCCTTGCAATTTTTGCATGAATGTTTGCGTAACTTCCCGTGCTGTTCCAAAATCAATTAATGCTAATTGTCCATCGGGTTTGAGCATAATATTGGGTGGTTTTATATCCCGATGAAAGTATTGCTGTTGATGTATTGCTTGTAATATTTCTATTAGTTGTTTCAACCATCGTCTTGCTGTACGTTCCGGGATAGGTTGAAATCTCAGTTCTATGAGATATTCTTCTAAATTCAACCCCTCAATTTTTTCCATAACTAGACAATGGAGAGGGTTTTGACTATTTCTAGGAAAATAAGTAAAGTATCCATCATTTTCAATGGTGGGAATGCCTGGATGCTGCAAACGACTTAAAACTTCTGCTTCTTGTTGAAACAGTTCTACAGCTTTTGGATGGGTATTATGTAAAATTTTTAATATTTTCTTAGTACTAGCGTCTTCTACTTCGTAAATAGTTCCAAAACCACTTGGCTTATTGGGATTACTTAGTAAATGTGTAACTCTATAGCATCCCTGTAGAAGCATTTCCGAACCACAAGTTTGGCAAAAGATAAAATTGCCGCTATTTTGTGGCTTTGGGCAACTAGGATTAATGCAGTAGCTCATTCTTTCATTAGTCTAATATCTATTTATATTATCAGTAGAGTGATTGCCAAAAACTGTCTCATCGTCAGCACCATCATCTAAATCTAGCGGCAAAACTGGTACTCCTTCAGCGCTTTCAATTAATCTCATCTCAGAAGTTCCCTTCCAGTTAACATCGGTTTTTTGCATCGTTTTGAACATATTCGACAGAGGCGGTGGCAGATGCTGAAGATTTTGAAATTGTTCTAGAGAAAACAAAGCTCCATTGGCGATCGCAAATTCTTGGTCAACTTCTGCGAGAATAGCTTCAAATAGGCAAGCATTGGTGAGATTGGCCAAGTTGAGGTTTACTCCCATCAAGTTTGCTTGGTGTAGGTTTGCGCCTGTGAGATTTGCCTGTTGTAAGTTTGCGCCTGTGAGATTTGCCTGGTGCAGGTTTGCGCCTGCAAGGTTTGCCTGTTGGAGATTTGCACCGGCTAGATTTGCACCCATCAACTCCGCATTGGATAAGTTTGCCTGCTCAAGATTTACCCGATTTAACCCTACTTGTAACAAAGAAACTCCACAGAGGTTGATTCCAGCGAGGGATTTTGAACGCATTCGCATCGCAAAAGCATTCTTGTGCAAAACTGTTGTTCTACCAATCAACGCACTCAATGCTTCTGGATGGAATTCTGTTAAACTGGCTGGGTTGCCACAAGGCCAAAAAGGGACTTTGACTTCTCGATGGCAGGCACAAAGCAACAGAAACACGTTCATCCCCACCGCAGCATTTACCTGCTCGATATTAACGGGATTTTGTAGAGATTGAAAATAAGTTAAAGCTTTGTGGGCGACGCCTTCATCTAACCAACGACTTTGACAGTAAGCACGCCAGAAAAACAACAGACGTTGAAATAAAACTTCAAACGAAAACTTGTGCTTTTGTTCCCGTCGCAACCCCTCAAGCACAAGTTCTTCAATTTCTGGGCTAAGAATACCGTAACCAAGTAAATTGTAGAGATGCTGAGCTACGCTGCTGGGAGAGTCGAGGATGAATTTGAACGTACCGTAAGCGTCTTCTTGGCTTTGAGTTAATAGTTGCAATTGCATAGCAACAGCTTTGGCACAGAAATATTTCCCTAGTTTGGGGTGAGAGAATTCAGTGGGGAATGGGGAGTGGGGTAATGTTTTTTGTTTGTGAGGATTTTTGAAGTAGAAAGTAGGTAATGAGTCTACGTTTGATTCTGTAGGTTGGTTGAGTTGATGGCGTTGTGAGTGTAAGATTTTGAGAGCGATCGCTTGCATCTGTTCAAGTAAATCTTGAGGATGGCGACCAGCGAGTAAATTAGCGATCGCTTCTGGTGTACGGTGGATATGAGCGGAGCCTGAGCGTAAGAGCGTTGTTTTGATGCCGCTAGTTGAGGGATAACCCACTAACCAACGATTCAAGCGATCGTAAATCTCCCACACAAGAGGAGTACTGTTAGTTTGTTGAGTGTTAGCAAACAGCAATATTTCATTATCTAATAGTCCATCGCGGTGTAAAATGCCCAACAAATACAGCATCAAAGGCTGGCGAATCAGGACTGAAAGCTCTGGTAAATTAGATTTGTGATTAAATAATCCTGCCTGTTTTAAGAATGTAAAAAAGCTTTGGGCGATAGGCAATGATTGGACTGTTGCCCACTGCTGAAACCATTGCTTAAATTCACCTACCTCCAAAGGTTGGATAGTGATTCGTCGTAATAGCAACGGCAATTCTGGGATAATTTCTTGTAACGTCATTAACCGACTCGTTAACACAATCTTGTGCCGACGTTGAGACTGAAAATGCAGCAACTGCTGTATAAAAATTATCTTTTCTCTTGTACCATGACGAGAGGGGGGCAGTTCATCCAAACCATCCAGTAATAACAGACATCGAGGATGATCTTGTTCTAGCCAAGTTGCCAGGTTGGTATGCGAATTCAAAGGAAAAGCAGAATTCAGAGTTTGGGCTAGAGTTTTACCGTATGTAATATCTCGTAGCCTAATCAATATTGGCATCCAAGTAGGGTAGAGTTCTTGCGCTACTTGTGCTGCCCAAATTTGGCAAAAACTAGTTTTTCCATAACCCGGTTCTGATTCAATGACAGCAATAGTTTCTAAATCGGCTAGCTGCTGTTGTACCCATTCCCGCAAATCAACCGACTTGGCGATTTTTCTCTCTTGTTCCAGACTACTTTCTTCTTTTGGTAAACCTGTGAGTGGTACATAGATATCCTTAAGGGCAAAGGATTCCATGAACAAAGGCATACTAAGGTTTTGGATTAAACTGGCTCGGTAATATTCTCGATACAGGTCGATTTTCTCACCTACAGTAGAACCAGAAGGTGTTGCTGATAATCCAGTTTCGGAAGTTGTGACACTAGAAGAAAACGAGACGCCCAACCGCACAAATTTTTGTAATTGGGCTAAAGCAGCGGCATTTTCAGTCACAACTAGGAGGATGTTACCTGGAAGTGAGTGTGATAAACGCTGTATGAGCAATTTAGCTTCAGGTTCTTCTGTACCATTGGCGACTAGCCAAGCCACAGCAGCGTTGTTAAGCTGTTGCACTAGTAGCGAGTCTGCCACCAAAGACAAAGCTTGTTCGGCTTGAGTGTCAGTTAATTTACCTGGGCTAAGAGTTTTTAATAACCCTTGCAGTTGACTATCTTGCAGGGTAAACTTGCCTATCTGTTCTTGAAGTACTCGTGATTGGTTGGGTATCTTTGCTAAGTCTAACCAAGGTTTTTGCAAGCTTTCTTCTTGGGCTAAAACTTCTTGTAAAGCTTTTAGATAAGCAATTTGAAACGCTAGCCATGTACCTTCATTACGTTTTAGAGGTTTCTTTTGGCTGAAGCTACGTAATAGGTTTCCCGTTAATTGAGTCATGACATCAATTTCTGTCAAAACAATACTTAACGGCATTTCTAAAACTTCTACTAACGTACAGATATCAAAAGGTACAAGACTTTTGACTTCCATATCCTGAACAATACGGTAGGCAATACCTGCCAATTGTCCGGCTGAAAATCCTTTGATTTGATTGATTTCAATATAGCGTTCTGCCAACCAATGCCGGATACTGAAGTTCATTTAGTTACACGTTCAAGGCTGCCTGTAGCAGTGATGATAATTTATAAAGCCCCTTTGGGGCGGGAACAGGGAACAGCGGTTCATTTGTCTTGTTGCCCGTTGCCTGTTCCCTGTTTCCTTTTATTTAGTTAGCGAAAACAGGTAACAATGAGGAGGACTAAGCTTAGTAAGGAATGACGCAACTGGCACATATGCCTGATGTGATAAAAGTCAAGCATCAGGATCAAAAGTCAAGATGTAAGTTACTCTAAACCCTAGACAGCTTTGACACTTGCATAAATCTTGATGGTATCACAACTGCTTTTTGGCTAAGAAAAACAGTGTTTGTGCATTTGAGTAGACTATGAGCGATCGCCCTCTGAAATTATTATTAATCGATCAAGATCCTATTTTCCGCATAGGACTTCGGATAACTTTAGAAACAATTCCTAACTTGCAAGTGATAGCCGAGGTAGAAACTGATACTGCTGCCTTGCAGATTTTAGCAGAAATTGCCAACCAAGACCCCAACGAAGTCAGTCTAGTAATTTTAGAATTAGGTAATGGTCGCTCTAGCCTCCATCAGCAGCTAGGATTGGCATTTTGTCAGCAACTACGAAATTTATACCCTAACTTACCAATCTTACTTTTGAGTTCTGTTCAAGACCAAGGACTACTTGTGGCAGCTAAGGCTGTTGGTGTGAATGGCTACTGTCTCAAAGGTACACCCATTGCTGAATTAGTCACCGCTATCCAAGAAATTGCCGATGGTGGTTCTCATTGGTTCCGCACCAGGGAAGAAAGCAGCGAAAATATCTTATCACTCGCCACTCAGCACTCCCCTCTACCATTAACCAGGGTGCGAAATAACCTACGTTTGTCGGGAATTGGTTACATTGACGCCACTTTAGAGGCAGTAACAGCACAGTTGCGTGTACCTGGATTACCAATACTAGACCGGGCTATTTTAGCCGGTCAGCGGCGAGAATTGCTAGCAGCGCGTTGGTTAGTCAATAGGTTGTTAGTTTTGCCACAAGAAAGACAGGAAGAACAAAGGCAATTTATCCAAGTTGTACCCCCTCCTATTCCTGATCTAAGTAATAGTATTGCCCCATTAAACTCGCAACAAACGCAAACTCTACCACCTCTACATCATCCCAAGGCGCTACAATCTGCTTTATTCTCATCTTGCGTTACTAAACTCCAGTTTGCTTTACAAAATGTTACAGACACCCCTTTAGAAATAGATATTTTTCGGGAAGATAAAAAAAGAGAATTACTTTATCTAGTTCTACAAAAGCTAGCTCAACAACTGGATGAGATGCGCGTTTCTCAAGTTGAGATTAATCAACTACATGATTTAAAAACGACCTTGTTACGTGATTTATGGCGAGCCGCAGTTACAGATTTTTATGGTAAGTTTTATCGAGTCAAAGTTGGCGATCAAAGTATAGAAATTGTCAATTTTTTGCTGCAAAATGTAGAGATTGTCCAAACAGAAATTCTCAATAAAGTTCCGCTAGTTGTTGAGTTAATTTCTTATCTACTATTCTATACAGAAATCAACATTGATAACTCGTCTTATCCAGCTTTTAGTCCTGAAGCTAAATCACAAGCATTAATGATTTTAGAGAATTTGTTGATTCAAATAGCAAACGGTGTAGCCCAGCCATTACTAAATTCTTTTGCAGATGTAGAAGTGATTAAGCAAAATTTTTATGGACGCCAATTAATTTCAACCCGTGAAATTGAAAAATTTCGCAATAATTTGTCATGGAAGTATCGTTTAAATAACAATATAAAAGAAGCCCAAGCAATTTTTGAAAGTCGCTATGAATTATTCGTAATTATCCCTCGTGGAATTGCGAAAACTTCAGTTTATGCGCCTCGAAATCGAGAATTAGCACAACTATCAGGTATTCCTCTATTTGTAACTTTGTTATTGGAATTTAGAGATGCGATCGCACCTCGTTTAAAATCACTAGTAGCCTTTTTAGGTAACGGTATTGTTTTCATACTCACTCAAGTTATCGGTCGGGGTTTAGGTTTAATCGGTCGTGGTATTCTACAAGGTATTGGTAGCGTTTCATTACCAGAAAAAAACTTTAAACGTAGATCTAAGTGATTGGGGACTGGGGATTGGGGATTGGGGACTGGGGACTGGGGATTGGGGACTGGGGAAGATGAGGAAGTAATAAGCAGAAAAAGATAAACAGTTACGAATTACGAATTACGAATTACGAATGACAAATAACGATTTTCTAGGACTCATAGCCTCATACATTTACGCCACTAGTTTGCTGGTTATTGGTGAGATACTGCGTAGGCTGTTTGGTGTGAAGCCCGATATAACTCGTAAATTTATTCATATCGGTGCAGGAATGTGGGTTTTTGGTGTCTTGCTGCTATTTAAACACTGGGAAATCGGAATTATACCCTTTGCTACATTTATCGTCATTAATTACTTGTTGTACCGCGATCGCCTGATTGGTGCAATGGATACTGATGATAGTTCACCTGGTACAGTTTACTTCGCGCTTGCCGTTACCGTGTTGTTTGCGCTACTGTGGCGACCACAGGGCCCAATAGATAACGCTCCCATTGCTGTAGCTGGAGTCATGGCGATGACTTGGGGAGATGCACTAGCAGCAATAATTGGCAAGCGTTTTGGACAGCATAAATACCAGGTAGGTAATTCTGTACGTTCCTGGGAAGGTTCAGCCGCAATGTTTGTGGCAAGTACAGCAGCTATGTTTTTGGTGTTGCTGTTGTTACCTGACTCATTCTTGAGTCCTCTGGCAGTACCTTTAACCTCAGAACAAGCATTCTGGATAGCAGTATTAAGTGCAACTTTCGCAACCCTCGCTGAGGCAGTTTCACCCCACGGTACAGATAACCTGAGTGTGCCTTTTGTCGCCGCCGGAGTAATATGGGTTGTGATGCAAGTACATTAATTAAGCTAGATTTCTAAATGAAAAGATTTTTTAATCACTTTAATTTATCGATTTAAGTAAAAACAATATTTGATTTTCTTAAATAACTTTCCTAAAGTTAAATCAAAGCAATTTAGTAATGGCTTCATCAAAGAAAAGCCATCAGGTCAAATGAAGAAATTTAATTCAAAAAGAATAGCCCGCTGGTTTGTAACTACAGCATTTCTATTACTTGTAATAGGATTTTCTCTGCTAGATCAACCTAATGCTAAAGCTCAAACACAGCCACCATTGTTGGATACACAGTTTACACCTGCTCCTATTAATTCTGTAACAGCAAATGTTAGACATCTCTTAGAAACAAATGAGTGCGTCGGATGTGATTTGAGTAAAGCAAATTTACAATCAGTAAATTTACAAGCAGCAAACTTGGAGGGTGCTAACTTATATAAAGCAGATTTAGAAAAGGCCAATTTACAGAGTACAAATCTACAAGCAGTAAATCTCCAAGGTGCAGATTTAAGCGCGGCAAACATTGCAGGAGCGAATCTAGAAAGAGCAAATCTGTTTGATGCAGACTTAGAAAAGGCTAACCTGCAAGCCGCAAACCTACAAGGCGCAAATTTACAGAAAGCAGACTTACAAAAAACAAATCTCATCGATGCTAATATAGCAGGAGCAGACTTTCGAGGAACTGATATAGAAGAAGCAATCAGACCTCAAGGATTCATTGCTCAATAGACCTCTTGCAAAAGTCTTATTTGCGTTCTCTTCTCTGCGTCTGGGGCGCGGCAGTCGCTACAACGGGGGGAACCCCCGCAACGCGCTGCCTTGCCTCTGCGTGAAACAAAAAAAATATTTATGCAAGAGGTCTAATAATTAAAAATAGGGGAAGTGGGAATTGGGAATTGGGAATTGGTATTTATTCTTTATTTCTCACTCCCTCACTCTTCCCTTCATTCTTAGCCCCTAGCCCCTCATCCCTACTAAACTATTTATTACAATTGCGGCGAAAATGGAAGAATCCATCAAGAAAATCCTGCAAGGCGGTGTTACTATTTAACCTTTGCTTACCCCACTCTCTTGCTGTTTGTTCGAGAATTTCTGAGAAACTGGGATAGACAGGCGATAAATTTGCTAAATGCTTAACTTTTATATTTTGAGATATTGCTAAGGCTATCAAATTAATTAACTCTCTGGCTTCTGCTCCTAAGACTGTAGCTCCTAAAATTTTTCCGTTACGTAGCACAATCAATTTACAAGTCCCCGTAGTCTCATCCCGGAGCTGAGCTGCTGCTACTGTTTTATAATACTGTTGCAAAACTAAAATTTCGTCTTGATGAAATCGGCGTTTTGCTTGCGTTTCTGTTAAACCTACTTGTGCCAACATCGCCCCCGATAATACTGCCCAAGGAATAGACTGATAATTAACTTGAAGTCTAGGAAAAAAGAGTGCATTTTGTAGGGCGATTCTCGCTTCATAATTAGCAATGTTGGTAAAGTCATAACCACCAATCACATCACCGCAAGCGTAAATACGATGGTTTGTAGTTTGTAATTTATTATTTACTATCAAGCGATGCTGATGCCATTTCACACCTACTTCTGCCAAATTGAAAGATTCTAGATTTGGTTGTTGTCTAGTTGCTACTAAAATCTCATCAGTCTCAAGCGCTCTATCTCCTGCTTGAATCCACTTTTTATTATCTATTCGTTTAACCTGAGTTACTTGTGTTTCAGTGAGAATGTTTACACCATCGATTTCCAATTGTGCTTGAAGTAGTATGGCTACATCAGGATCAATATTTGGTAGTAAATAGCGATTTTTAATAATTAGTGTGACGTTAAAACCTAACCGCACTAAAGTTTGGGCTACTTCGATGCTTTGAGGAACCCCACCGATGATTATCCAGTTTTTAGGCGGTTTTTCTTGATTTAGCGATCGCCAAATATTAGCTAAAGTACAATACCCTGTAGTCTCCAATCCGTCAATCTCTGGGACTGCCGAAAGTGAACCACTAGCTAGCAAATAACTACGTCCCCTAAGCAACCGGGTATTACCTTGCTGTTGATGCTGTCCGTTGTCATTGACAGCAAAAGCTAATTGAGGTGAGGACTCAAAGTGGCCTTTACCAAAGATGACATCGACTCCCAGCGCCGCTAGGATGGCTGGAGAATTCTGTTCTTCAAAATTAGAAACGACCCCTTGAACATATAGCATCGCTTCTGGCCATGCTACGGATATTTGGCTGTCTGGAAGATGGGGAGTAGGGAGCTTGTACTGAGCGAAGTCGTTCGCGTAGCGTCTGTGACAGGAGAAGTATAGGGAGTGGGGAGTGGGGGAAGAGGTATTTTCATACCGTGGTGAGGTATTTGCCTGTGGGGGACTAGCTTGAAAAGTTTGCTCTTTGGGGAAACCTTCAAGCTGCAACTTTTCGCTTTTTTCTGCCGTATTGGCCTGCAAAAGATGAATACCAGAATTTAGCTTATCACCCAGATGCTGCGCCAACTTAGCAATTTCGCCCAGGGCTTGGTGAGGCATAAACCCGTAATTGATTTCGGGTTCTACCAAAGCAACTGTAGCGCGTAGTTGGATAGCAGCCAGGGCTGCATAGCGTCCAGCTAGACTGCCGCCAATAATTACAACATCATAGTCAATAGTCATTGGTTAATGGTCAGTGATTAATGGTCAGTGGCTAGTGCTTGGTGGTTACAACCAACAAATGACAAATGACAAATGACTAAAAAACTCAGTACAGGCTACGCTAATAGTATTCAGCGCTCACCACTGATTCTAGCGCTGTTAGTAAACGCTGGTTATCAGACTCAGAACGTACAGCAACCCGGAAAAAGCGATCGCCTAGTTCTTGAAAGCTGAGGCAATCGCGAATTAAAATCTGGTAGTGCTGGAGTAGTTGTTGCTGTAACTGCGAAGTAGATTGCTGTGACTCCACTAGTAAAAAGTTAACAGCACTTTGCCAAGGTTGCAATCCTGGAATTGTTGATAAACCCTCAAATAGTTGGCCACGCGCCGATGGTAGCCATGCCCAGGTTTGCTTTTGAAACTCTTGATCTTGCAGTGCTGCAATTGCCGCCGCCGCCGCCAGTGTGTTCACAGGCCAGGGGTCGCGCCATAACTGCCACTTAGCCAAACGCTCAGGGTGAGCGATCGCATATCCTAGTCTAAGTCCTGGGAGACTGTAGAATTTCGTTAGCGATCGCAATATCACCAAATTCGTATATTCCTGCACTAGCGAAATCAGGCTTTGTTCCTCATCAGGGGGCACAAAATCCATAAATGCCTCATCCACTACCACCAAAGCAAACTGCTCCAGGTAGGGCAGAATAGACTCGCACGAAAATAGCTTTCCCGTTGGGTTGTGGGGGTTATTTAGGAGTAGTCCCAGTTCATTTGTCTGTTGTTCTTCATCTAGGAAAAAGGACAAATCATCCAGACACCGTGATTGACTCCTGAGCTGAGCAGACTCGCCGACAGCACTGCCTTTTGAGGGCGACTTTCCCTGTGATGTGTCAACTGACGTGGACGCCACGCCAGTTGCCTGGGTCAGGAACACACTACTTGCCACCCTTGCCTGTAAAGCCGTCCTCTGGGCATCTACAAGCTCAAAGACCCGTTCATCATCAACACAGGGCTGATCCTCCTGCGGTGCTGGCTCACTATAGCGCTGCCTCTGGAGGGTGGTGGACTGTAGGGGATCACTCTTAACTCCCAAATCCAACGGAAACTCCAGTACTTTAGCGTTGTACGCCGTCAGGGTTCGGTAGTAATCACCAAAAGCTGGAGTTATTAATATTGTTGCGGCTAATTCTGCTAGTTCTCTACCTGCTAAGGTAAGTAATTCTGCTGAGCCATTACCCGGCAGAATCCACTCAGACGGCAGTTGATGAAAGTGACTGAGAGCTAGTCTCAGTTCACTGTAACTTGGGTCTGGATAGTGCTTAATATTACCAATTTGGGACTGGATAGCAGCGATCGCGCTGTTTGGCGGCCCCAACGGGCTGATGCTTGCAGAAAAATCCAGAATAGCATTAGGGAGACAGCCAGCCAGCGCTGCTGCCCAGGCTAAATTTCCCCCGTGTGCAGGTTGCCGCATTAAAACAAGATTCCCTGAGACAGAGTTTATGATTTTGGGGGTGCTACCCTTTCTCTAAACAGTTTCCCAGCAGAGAAAGCAGGAACCTTCGTCGCTGGGATTTCCATTTTTTCATTTGTTTTTGGGTTGCGACCTTCACGAGCTTTACGTTCCCGTGATTCAAATGAGCCAAATCCTACTAGTGTTACTTTATCACCAGAAGAAACGGCTTCAATAATCGTCTCTAGGGCCGCAGTTAAGACTGCATCTGCTTGTTTTTTGGTAACACTAGCCTTTTCAGCTACGGCATCAACTAATTCACCTTTATTCATGTCAAACTCCTTAGGTTTTTTGGAAATTTTTAAAGACGCACTCGAACGCATCTTTACTGAAATCTCTGTTAGGAGATATACAAAAGTCATCCTTTGGGAGCATTTTTACTCAAAATGGCTGCAAATCCCGTAGGCTCGACTTTTCAATGAATCATTCTAAGGTGTTGGAGCCTGATGTGGATAGATGAAACCATTAATTTATATAGATTTCAGGATTTTTTGTGTTTTTAGGGTGTTTGTTTCACTAAAAACCACCCCAAAAGTAGGAAAAAATACTTAGTAAATACCCTTGTTTCTTGGCGAACAGAGGAGTGGAGCAGATAGGAACAACAAGAAGATCAAGCAGTGTTATGAACGTTAGATTTGAGAGCAAAGTCTTACTACAAGCCACTTTGCGTTTATACTAAGTTAATTTTGATGATGGTGACAGTTGGTTGTAGGCGCTCTCAAGGACTCGAAAATTAGCTTTTAGAACCTATATAAAGTTACGATTTGTGACATTTTCAAAATTTAGCAGATTTGTAAAGGTTTTGTTTACTCTTTATTGCCTGAATGGGGGGTGGGGGGATGTGGTTCGACTTCGCTCACCAACCTGGGGATGAGGGGGACGCGGGGATGCGGGGACGCGGAGACACGGGGATGCGGAGACGCGAGGACACGGGGACGCGGAGAATAGACCTCTTGCAAAAGTCGGATACTCGCCAGAAAATAAATTTTCTGGCTGATAACTCAAGTCGGTTTCAACCGACTAATAACAGTATTTTTAGTCCGTTTCAACGGACTTTTGCTATTAGGCAGAGACTTGAGTCTCTGACGGTTCAAGTATTTTTGCAAGAAGTCTAATAATCAACACTCCTGCCCCAATCCCCAATCCCCAATCCCCAATCCCCAATCCCCAATCCCTAATCCCCAATCCCCAATCCCCAATCCCCAGTCCCTAATCCCCAATCCCCAAAAATGTTTGATCGCAGTCGCCGTAATCTTGCTCACTGGTTCGCCTTATCAATGGGTGGAATTTTGTTTGCGTTTGCAGGTGTGGGTTACTGTCTAAATGTGGAAGAACAACTACGTTTTTTTGATGAGGAACTTATTCAACAAGGTAAAACTCTTGCCACTAAAACCCAGTACTCGCTTTATCAAAGAAGACAAACTCCCACAAAAAATGGCATGTCTTTGAATGGCGGTCTGGTGTATGCCAGATGGTATGACGCTAACAAACAACTCATACAGTTTATCGGGTCATCGGGTACGAAACAGTTGACCGCAACACCTGGATTTCAAACAGTGCCAACCCAGTCACCTGCTAAAACTATCTGGGTTCGCCAACTGACTCTTCCTGTCTTACAAAATCAGGTGTTAATCGGCTATTTCCAAACTGCTACTCCCATGAACTCTCTACGCAACAGTTTAAATCAAGCTCGCTTGTTTTTAACTTTGGGTGTTCCCGTGACTTTTGGCATTATTGGGATTACGGGTTGGTTTTTAGGCGAATTGGCAATGCGACCAACCCATCGAGCTTATCAGCAATTGCAACGATTTACAGCCGATGCCTCTCATGAACTACGCACACCCGTAGCAACGGTTTTGAGTAATGCTCAAGTTGCCCTCATGCCGCCGGAAGATCCATCTGAGCAACGATTTCGGTTGCAAAAAATCGCGGAAACAGCTAAGTCTATGAGTACTTTGATCAACAATCTACTTTTTTTGTCGCGCCATGATGGTTCGCTGGCACAAACTATCTTAAAATCTGTAGATTTGAGCGAACTTTTGCGATTGCTTGCTGTGGAGTTTGCCGCCCAAGCCCCCACCCAAAACCTCAATTTCAGCACTCAATTGCCCCAGCACCCCATCATATTACAAGCTGACGCTGATTTGCTCAAACAAGCCGCGCTCAATCTCTTGAGTAATGCCTTCAAATACACGCCAGCAACCGGTAAGGTACAAATCCGACTGTTTACCCAATCTCATCACGCCCTCATTCAGGTAGAAGATAACGGTATTGGTATTCCCGCCACTGATTTACCCCATATATTTGACCGTTTTTACCGGGTAGATACTGTCCGTTCTCGCCAAACAGGCGGCTTTGGATTAGGACTGGCGATCGCTCAGCAAATTATACAAGCACATCAAGGTAAAATTACGGTTAAAAGTATTGTCGGGCAAGGCTCAACTTTTCAAATTGAACTACCACTCAATTAATACTCAAATCCCAATTCACGTCTGATGTGAATTACGAATACCGTTGATGAATGCAACAATAGCCCTCATCTCCCAACCTCTTCTCCCAAGCGTGGGAGAAGAGGAGCAATTTCAAAGTCCCTCTCCCAATTTGGGAGAGGGATTTAGGGTGAGGGCAAAGATTTATGACATCAGCAAGACCAATTTTTCGTAACTTAATTCACATTAAACGTAATTCTCAATTCCCAAATTGTTTGAATCATAATGTGTAAGGGCAGGAAAAATTAAAATAACAAAACCCGTGTTTATGAAGATAAGTCAGATAATATGAAATACTTAAGGCAAATATCGCAAAAATCAGAGGGATTATTTTACTGAATTCCAAGTTTTTTTTGCTGATCATTTCTAAAAAAGACATGGGAATTGCTATAGGCCAGAAGATAGTTGTGAGTAAAAGCATGACAAATGATAAAAACTTATCTTCTGGATCTGAAGCAGGATGACGCGAGGTAAACATGAGCCAATTGACTAAAAAATAACATGTCATTAGTGAATAACCAATAATCAAAGTTAGTTGTATTTGATTCATTGTCAATACCCCTTAAGTTATATAAAATGCCCTAACCTTATTTGTGTAATTTAGTTGATAAATATTCATCAGAAAATGTGGGTGGAAACCCCGTCCTTCTAGTACTGCAATGCAATTGTTTTTTGAATCTACTATCGCCTTGGGATTGGTTAGTTCGGTGT
>NZ_JCACKM010000126.1:0-20579 GCF_059505385.1 Desmonostoc vinosum | reverse complement strand
TCAGGGCTATGGAGCTTATTTTATCAGTATCCTAGCTTTTTTGTCGCCCCGTCAGGTCTATTCCTTACCCTTACGGGTTCGCCAGTCGCTTCAAGTCGGCAAAGCCGCCCAACGCGCCGGCTCACCATGTTCCGCACCTGCAAATCCTCATAGGCTACCAAGTCTACCGACTGGACTACGCACCTTGCCAACTTCACGACTGCCGTCTCACCGCCAAGTCTGCGACTATGGCGGGAGTCTTCTTGCGGAGCTTAGATAAAACTTTTGGCGTTGCTGAATTCAGGTATAAAAATGATTTTGCATGATTTCCAAAACCTTGTAGAGACGCGCCATGGCGCGTCTCTACTTATGAGGGGTTAGCTGGGGTGGTACAACAGGGTAATAAAGGCTTGTTGATCACTTCTGGCTGAATTTCTACTGATTTCAACAACTCATCCCAATATGTTTTAACCTCTGGATCGTTAGGACGTTGACGGCGTAAAGTAGCTATGGTTCTTAGAGCATCTTCCCAAAATCCGGCTGTGGCGAATAGAACTGCTCGATCTAAATCTGTGGTTGTTTGTCCTAACTGCACAGCGAGGTTTTCGTCTTCTGTTCGTTGGATTTTGCCTTCTATGTAAACATCTTGATCGCGATTTTGGGCATCACAAACCATCGAAAAACCCCAGGTATATTCTTTACCAATTGTTAAAGGAGGTTGATTTGCAGGCAGGGTGATGCTGAGAATACCAGTCTGTTGAGCAGGTGTGAAAATTCCTTTGTATAATGGCTCAACGCTTTCATCATCCTCTTGCAAAACAAATTCCAGTGCTTTGACTTGTGCAGAGGTTTGAGGAACATAGAAAAAGAATGTGGGATGCTCTGTTGTGGTAAGTTGCACTTCTTTATCGGTCGGGATTATGGGAATTGGAGCTTGTGCAGCTTGCAAGCAACTTCCCCTGGTTGCTGCGGATCTGACTCTACCAGGTCTACCAGGAACAAAGGCAATCCGATTATTTCTCCGGCGCTGAATGTAACCCGTCACATTTCTAATAGCCGCAGTAGCGTATTTATCTCCAGGGCGTATCTGTGCTGCTTGCTGAAAATAGCTCAAAGCTTTGCGATAGTTTCTGCGTCTAGTTTCAGAATAGCCGAGTTGCATGTATTGACTGTAAGCATTATTTCTTTGCGCTAGTTGATAAACTCCATCTGTAGCTGAAACCTCAGTAATATTTACAGTACCTATGGGGAGAAATACTAAAGCAGCAAGTACAGAACCTGCTAAAAATTTATGTGCCATAATATTCATACATGTTTATATTACGTTCTTTTTGTTTATATAATACAGTAGCTCAGGCTCAAGAAGGGCTATGCTGTCCCTTGCAAAGACGTACGTAAGGTTACTTAATGTTCCTTATGCCGAGAGGGAGATCAGCGGACGCGGAGACGCGGAGAATAATCAATAACGAATGACGTTAGCGTAGCGGTAGCGAGTCCGCGAGCGTCATGACAATTCCGGCGTTGCAGAAACGCGGGATGACTTTCAAGATTTTCCTTTGCGTCTTTACGTGGCAGTAACGAAAACTCTTTCCAAGATTTGCGATCGCCCTAACAACCTCATGAAAAATCTAGCTCTACTATCTGCTACAGTCCTTGCTACCACATTTGGATTGGTTTTTGGGACAATGCAAAACGCCTCTGCTTTAGACTGGAACTGGAATTATTCTGGTACTGGCATAGCGGCAAGTGGTACTCTTACCACGAATGACACCCATTAGTTTTTCTGCAACTATAGCCAGCGTGCCTGAACCCACCTCTATTCTTAGCTTACTGGCTCTTGGTACTCTCGCTGCAACTTCAGCACTCAAACGTCAGCAGTTATCTAACACTCCCAAAAGACTTCCGCCACAGCATTAGCTTGGTGGTGAGAGGATGTCATAACCGAACCTGTTGTAAGTGACTGCGGGGGTTATAGGTACGTATGGCCCGAATTTTTTCATAATATTCTCGCTCTTGCTGGCTCAGTTCTTTTGGTGGAACAATCGCCACCTTCACTAACTGATCGCCACGTCCACCCTTAGCCAAGGGCCAACCTTTACCACGTAAGCGTAGAGATTGACCAGAACGCACGCCCGCAGGTAGTTTCACTTCAACAGTACCATCGGGTGTAGGTACATCAATTGCAGCACCTAAAGCGGCTTCATCTGGTGTGATTGCTACTTCGCATACCAAATTATCGCCTTCAATTTGGAAAAATGAGTGCGGCTGAAGTTCCACCTTGAGATACAAATCACCCCGTTGTTGAGTCATGGGGTTGATTTGACCTTTTCCCCGCACGCGCAAGCGAGTACCGGGTTTAGCACCAGCTGGGATGCGAACATCTATAGTTTCATTGCCTAGACTGAAGCGCTTTTGTACACCATTGAATGCTTCTGCAAAAGTCAAAGCGATCGCAGCTTCTGTATCTTGAGTACCACCTGTACCTACATCTTGAAAACCATAATCACTATAACCGCTAAAACCGCTACCTGCTCTACCTGCGGAGGTGCGGTAAGAGTAGGTTTGCCGTCCACCGCGAGGACTAGCACCACCAAAACGTCCTAACAGTTCATTGATGAACTCATCAAAGTTACCGTATTGGCTGAAGTCGAAGCCACCCATATCAACGCCAGCACCGCCAGATGGAAAACCACCTTCCCCAACCTGTTTCCAGTATTGACCGAATTGGTCGTATTTTTTGCGCTTATCTGCGTCTGATAAAACTTCGTAGGCTTCGTTAACCTCCTTAAAACGGGCTTCCGCCTGTTTATTGTTCGGGTTGACATCGGGGTGATACTTACGGGCTAGCTTACGAAAGGCTTGTTTAATTTCCTCTGGACTGGCAGTTTTACTAACACCCAAAATTGCGTAATAGTCTTTGAAGTCAGTTGCAGCCATCTACCAGCCTCCTGTAAAAGTTCCCTTTAAGTTTTTTTTAAGATAAGAGATTTTGTATTTGCCAGGTATAATGCCCGGACAAAACACTCTGATTTTAAGTTAACAAACAATATAGAAAATCAAGTGTGGTTCTCGCTCACTCCACAAGAGCAATTCCCGTACTTTCGATAAATATGGGGTATTGGGGACGCGGGGACACGGGGACGCGGAGAAAATTACTCCCTCATCCCCCTCATCCCCAAAAGCGATGGGATATTTTTTATTTAGAAGTCCCTAAAGTTCTAGAAAGCGGATAAGACTGTCTAAACCTTCTTCCAAGCTTGGGGGTGCATCCCGGAGTTGACGGTGCATTCGCAAGATGATTTCTTCAGGAACTAGTCGGGCTTGCTGTGAGGCAGCAGTGCTGAAACGCTTCTTGTTGCGTGCTAAACACAGCCAAACTGGGGTATTCACCCAGATGCCAGTAATGTGAGTAAAGCCTAACTCACGGGCTATGGTGATCACTTCACGGCGGTTGCTGCGCTGGGTGTTGGTAGCATCAAAAATTGCTGTATTATTTGTGGCGATCGCTTGTTGTAATTGTCGCTCAACTTCGCGCCAAATCAGCGGCCACGGCCCCTGAACCGTTTCTGAGCCAAAAATTTGCCCCCGGATAGCATCTGTAGAAACCAGGTGCATCTGGGGACATTCTGCCAATAACTGTTTGGCTAAAGTTGACTTGCCACTACCAGGGAGACCGATTAGCAAGATGAGTGCTGTTAGCGGTAGCGGGGCGTTTAGCACGTGCTGAGTGCTGTGGTGTTTAGCCCGTGCTGAGTGATTAGTTATTTTACTCATAGCCTATTATTCATAACTCAGTACTCATAACTCAGCACTCAGCACTGTTAAATAATTCGTAATTCGTAATTCGTAATTAAGTTTTGTAATGGGGATTTGACCCCAACACAAAACTTGCCGGTTATGGAACCGGGGGACTTAAACCCACGGAACTTGTTAAATGATCATTCCATCAGGAATCACGGCATTTTTTAACACAACGACAATCCCGCTACGGATGTAGAAACCTTGACTTTCGCGGTCTGCTTCTTGCACGTTATCTTTGTTGATAATTTTGACATCGTGACCAATGCGAGCATTTTTATCGACGATAGCGCGGCGGATAATTGTATCCGTACCAATACCTACAGGGATGTCACCTTTTTCGATGCTGCATTGACGCTCTACAGAAGCTTGGTAATAATCCGCACCCATCAGTAGAGATTCTTCGATTATACAGCCCGATTCTACGCGCGATCGCACTCCTAAAACTGCGTGGTGAATACGGCAATTTTTCAAAATGCACCCTTCGCTAATGATTGCTTCTTTGATTTCACATTCTAATAGTTTACTTGGAGGTAAGTAACGAGCGCGGGTATAAATTGGTGCGTCTTCATCGTAGAAGCTGAAGGGCGGCATGGGTTGCTGAGTCAATGCTAAATTCGCATGATAAAACGCCTCAATTGTTCCAATGTCTTCCCAATAGCCATCAAATAAATAAGCTTGAACGTTGTAATCTTTGGAAGCATCGGGAATAATTTCTTTACCAAAATCAGTCCGTTCTGTTGCTTCTTTGAGCAACTTAAACATGACATCTTTTTTAAAGACGTAAATCCCCATGGAGGCGATGTAAGGCTGTAATTGGGCTTGTTCTTCTGTCAAGCCTAAAACAGTAGTATCGACTTGCATTTTGGTTAAGGCGTCGCCTTTGGGTTTTTCACTAAAGTCAATCACCCTACCAGAGTCATCAATCTTCATCAAGCCGAAGTCTGAGGCGCGGCGGTCATCTATGGGGATGACTGAAAGCGTGATGTCGGCACCTGTCTCTCTGTGACGCTGGACAAATTGCCGATAGTCCATGCGGTACAGGTGATCCCCAGAGAGGATAAGATATTCGTCTATATCCCATTCTTGCAACAGCCATAGATACTGACGCACAGCATCAGCCGTACCTTGGAACCAGTTGGGGTTTTCTGGTGTTTGTTGTGCTGCTAGTACTTCTACAAATCCTTCATTGAAACCAGTAAAGTTGTAGGTACGAGCAATGTGGCGATTTAAAGAAGCTGAGTTGAATTGCGTTAAAACATAGATTTGATAAATTTCTGAATTTATGCAATTACTAACAGGAATATCTATTAAACGGTACTTCCCTGCCACGGGTACCGCCGGTTTTGCACGGAGTTTCGTTAGCGGATACAGCCGAGTACCCGCACCGCCACCAAGAATGATTGCTAATACTTTTTTCACAAGATTTCTCCCGACTGCCTTTCAACTCTCACCTTCAGTTTAGGACTGTCTGTATCTGCTGGTAAGGGGGGATCACAGATTCTCATTGAGGAATTTTACAAAATACAGCTAGTAATCAATAATGCTACTGAGAAATTAAAAGCTAATTAATACGTTTTAATTTATACCTTAAATTCAGGTTAATCACTACTTTTATTGAGATAGAAAAATAGATTTATTTAGATATAAACTATCAAGTAACTGTTATAGCTGGATCTTATGGTACCTATAGATGACTCAACAGGAATCCCCAAATGTAATTTGGATTGCTAAATTAAATACTTAGGGTTTGTTTTTTTATCGTGTTATTAATCTTTAGACGTAATTTTTGCGATCGCGGGAGATACTCAAGATTGCTGAGATCAAAGAGCGATCGTATTCTTTAAGTGATTGTCCCACGACTGTTCTGACAGAGTAACTTTCCCAAGATGTCGCCAGAAGGCAACCCTGAACAGCGAACCATTAACCTAATCTTGCATAATCTTGGCTATCGCTTGAGTGTGCAATCAATTCAAGCACCATCGGGGAATTGAAGCAGCAAGACACCATTACCCAGTCCCCAATCCCCAATCCCCAGTCCCCAATCCCCAATCCCCAGTCCCCAATCCCCAATCCCCAATCCCCAATCCCCAGTCCCCAATCCCCAGTCCCTCTTACTTACAGATTCGCTGCATTAATCACTCCATAACCCCATTTGTGGTCAAACGTACCTGGGGGTTTTCCTGGGATAGAACTATTTTGGCGTAGTAAGTCTTTAACAGCGGCTGGGTCAAGTTTAGGATCACGCTGTAATAGTAGTGCTACTATTCCGGTGATAAATGGTGTTGCCATGCTTGTACCAGCTGAAGCCACAAATTTAGCATTAACTATTTTAGAGCGATCAGAATTTGCATCCGCAGACAGTGCAGAAATAATCATTGCCCCTGGTGCTGCGACATCGGGCTTTTGGTGGTCATTTCTCAGTGGGCCTTCGCTACTGAATTCGGAAATGGTATGCAACTCCATGCCCATTTCTCGTGCTTGTAAATCAATATCTGTATACTTAACTCTAGTAGTATAAGCAGCGACAGTGATTGCACTACTAGCCGTACCAGGAGAACCAATTTTTACAGAGTCCTTGACACTTTGACCTGTGAAAAACACTCCTGAACCATCATCTAGTGTCCACACATCCAAACGGGCCTCAGTTGCCGAATGATTACGTACCTGCAACTGCCAAATACCCCCTTGTATTGGTGCTTTATCCTTACCACGAATTTGCACAAAAAAATTGCGATCGCCATTCATCGGGTCGGGGCCTGGCGTTACCAATTGTATTAGTGCATCTGGCAAATCATAATCCTGTGCGGGATTGCCTTTAGTAATCACCGTTTGAAAAGGACTGACAAAATCATTGGGACTCCGCACCGACACTTCCAACTCACTATCACGGGAATACCAACCATTTAGCCAAACTATACCCGCTTGATTGAGAGGAATATTAAAGCGCATATTATGCGTGCATCCAGAAGGTATGATTGCTTGACCATGAAGATTATCATTGCCCTCATTACCCGCAGCACAGCAAACAATTCGTCCCGGCCCGGTTTCGGCGTCAATAATTTTTGATAGAGAATCACTACCATCATGAGCATCAGCATGTCCACCGACACTTAGATTAACTACAGCTGGGCATCCCAACTCATCAGCTACTCGAAAAATGTAGCGGATACCATCGGCAATGTGGGCATCTTGTAAATCCGACTTAATGATGATTAATTCTGCCTCCGGTGCAACCCCGCTATAGGTAGTATCAGCACCAGCAGCAATTCCTGCAACATGAGTGCCGTGACCGTCAGTATCTTGGGAAACAGTGATTTGTGCCCCGGTAAATTCAGCTCCATAGCGCCCCTCTGCGACTCCTGGCCCCGGCAGCGTTTGATCCCAAACCCGTGAAATCCGTCCAGCAAAAGCGGGGTGCTTTGAGTCAATTCCACTATCGATAATGCCGATAATTACTCCCTTGCCAGTTAACCCAGTTTTACTCTTAAAATCCGGTACTTGAACTGTTCCTAGAGCAACATCCATCCGTAACTTCAGTTTGCGTGATGGCTTAATGCGTTGAACAACAGCCTCCTCCGATAAAGCATCTAAACCTCCTATTGGTAAGAAAGCCGTGCGTACATTCCCAGAGCTTTGATTAACTTCGATACCATATTGCGACAAATAACTCAAATCTGCATCAGAGTCGCAGTAAAGAAAAACCACACTTTTAGTTGGTTTAACAGCATTTTTAGGAGTAAATATACCTAGCGATCGCTTGTGAGTAATTAAAGCTGACTCTCCTTCATTTTGATAATCCTTAACAGCCAAAAGTAGCCCAGGAGAAAGTTTTTCGTGTCTCATTCTTGCCTTTACCTCAATTTATTTGCAATCAAAAGTCAGGATATTCTGACTCCAGACTTTCTTTTCTATGAAGCCTGAATGCAACATGGTATAACTCATATCCTGGAGAATGTCTCTCTTGGGGATGAGGTAGGGGCGGGGGCAGGCTTTTATGGGTAGGTTTTTTAGATTTCGCGTTTTGGTTGACGCGGAGACGGGGAGACGCGGTGAGACAGCGAGTAAAGGAGGGTTTCCCTCCGCAGGCGACTGCGTTAGCGAGCTTGCGAGCGTCACCCGAAGGGTGACGCGGAGAAAGATTTCGGAACGGAAAAATAGGCTTTTTCAGACTAAATATGAAAAACCTACCCTTGAAAGTGGGGGGGCAGGGAGAGCAGTAATCAACACTCATTCCCAGTCCCCAATCCAATCCCCAGTCCCCAGTCCCCAGTCCCCAATCCCCAGTCCCCAGTCCCCAATCCCCAATCCCCAATCCCCAATCCCACGACAATTTTCTACCACAAGCAAGAGTTACAAAGTAGCAACTATTTGCAACGATCGCTTCTGAAGGTACAGAGAGTCGTTTATGCAAATACATACACCAGACTGGGTGAAGCACGCTGTTTTCTATCAAATTTTTCCAGACCGCTTTGCCAGAAGTAAACAACCGCGTAAACGGCTGTTACATGAAGCCCGTTGGGAAGATTGGGACGCTATGCCAACTCTGCAAGGCTATAAAGGCGGAGATTTATGGGGCATTGTGGAAGAATTAGACTACATCCAGAATTTAGGAATTAATGCAATTTACTTCACACCGATTTTTCAATCGGCTAGTAATCACCGTTACCATACCCACGATTATTATCAAGTTGACCCGATGCTGGGAGGCGATGAAGCTTTTAAGGATTTACTAGAGGCAGCCCATCAACGAAATATTAAAGTTGTTCTCGATGGAGTCTTTAACCATTCTAGTCGCGGCTTTTTCTTCTTTCACGACGTTTTAGAAAATGGCCCACATTCACCTTGGGTAAATTGGTTCAAAATTGAAGGCTGGCCCGTTTCACCCTACAATGGCGAGTTCCCTGCTAACTACGTTGGTTGGGCAGGAAATCGCGCCTTGCCAGAATTTAATCACGATAACCCAGAGGTACGCGAATATATCATGGAAATTGCCGAATATTGGATTAAATTCGGTATCGATGGTTGGCGATTAGATGTACCATTTGAGATCAAAACTCCTGGGTTTTGGCAAGAATTTCGAGAGCGAGTAAAAGCCATCAATCCCGAAGCTTACATTGTTGGTGAAGTGTGGGGAGATTCCCGCGAATGGTTGGATGGAACCCAATTTGATGGGGTGATGAATTACTTGTTTGCTGGGCCGACAATTGCATTTACAGCAGGCGATCGCGTAGTCTTAGATCAAGTCCAAAGCCGTGACTATCAACCATATCCACCCTTATTCGCTGCTGAGTACGCTGCCAAAATTCAGGAATTATTGCAACTTTATCCTTGGGAAATTCAGCTCACTCAACTGAATTTGCTAGCAAGCCACGATACAGCAAGATTGTTAACCATTGCTGGTGGCGACAAAGCCAGCATAGAATTAGCTACTCTATTGCTATTAACCTTTCCTGGTGCCCCCAGCATCTATTATGGTGATGAAGTTGGTTTACCTGGTGCTATAGACCCAGACTCACGTCGGGGTTTTCCCTTAGAAGCCAATTGGGATAAAGAAATTTTCAATACTCATCGTCAATTAATTATCCTCCGCCATGCTTACCTAGCCTTGCGTACAGGTGATTATCAAGTTCTCTACGCTCAGGGGGCACTCTACATCTTTGCACGCACTTTGGGAACAGAGGAACTAATTATTGCCGTTAACACAGGAACAGCCTCAGCAAAAGCGGATGTAGATGTCACAAATTTGCGTACTCAACCCAACAAACTGTTATACGGTACAGCAGATATTGAGTGGAACAGTACACATTTATCGTTGAGTCTTCCCCCACGTACTGGATGTATTTTTGGGAGTAGGGAGTAGTCGAAGTGCTGCTTCCCTGTCCCCTAGCCTCTAGTCTCTAGTCCCTAGCCTCTTTGATTTTTTTGACAAATCCGGCTAATCCTAGTCCGAGCAGACCGATGACATCGGAGCCTTCGGGAACACTTTTCGGGTTGTTGGTTTCGCCATTTCCGTTGTTACCTGAATTGTCGTTACCTCCACCAGAATTATTATTTCCTCCAGGATTTTCGCTGACATAGGGAACACCGTTGATGAAAGTGATGTAAGCTCCACCTGTGGAAATGTCATCCACAAAAGGAGTCTCACCTTCAATATCTTCTTGAATTATCGTTGTGGAAGCAGCACCTTTACACTTAGAAAATCCAAAAACTGAAGCTAATGAATTTACACATTGGTAATTTGATTTCCATGAAAAATTTATATCTAAGGGGGTACCTTTGTTAAGATCGGCAGCATTTATCCCATAAAGTTGGGTATAAAATCCTAAATTACTTCCCTTAAGATCCCATGATACTGTTGGCCCATCAGTAAATTTCTGAACATATGGACTAGTTATATTATCCAAAACACTGTCACGCTTATCTGGCACTATATCTTCATAATTATGTTTAAATTGCTTTCTATACTCGTTGAATTTAACCTGATTTTAAGCATTTAATAGCTGGTAATGCGACTAACACTAAATCGGGTGTTAATTATTTTTCTTATGTATAGAGATTCTACAATTAGTAAACTAGTTTATCAGAACGCCACCGATCAAAGTAATGTTGTGATCAGCGGCGGCAATTAAAAAAACCTAGTTTTATTAGTTATTATCAGCAATCATCATTATGATAATTGCTGGGTCACAAGTTACTTAATTTCAAGTAACTCAGAATTAGTAGCTTAGTATGAAGAGAAAATTTACTAAGTAAGTCAGTGAGAAAAATTCAATGTATATAAAGAAATATGAATTATTTATAGGGTGGGTTATGCCGTAGAGTAATGCACCGTAAATTGATGATGGTGCGTTGTCGCGTAGCGGAACGCACCTTACATTTAAATTTACGTCTGATGTGAATTAGGAATACCGTTGATGAATGCAACAATAGCCCTCATCTCCCAACCTCTTCTCCCAAGTGTGGGAGAAGAGGAGCAATTTCAAAGTCCCTCTCCCAAACTGGGAGAGGGATTTAGGGTGAGGGCAAAGATTTATGACATCAGCAAGACCAATTTTTCCTAACTTAATAGACATCAGGTGCTAGAAGGCGCGGTAGAAATAGAATTAAAACGTATCATTGGGGAAGTGTGCAAGACTTACGGGTGGATACTTCATGCGTTGGAAATAATGCCTGACCATGTTCATCTGTTTGTGCAGGCAGACCACACCACAGCACCAGTAGAAATCGCCAAAACAATGAAATCAATTTCTGCTGTACATATATTTAATACATTTAAAGACCTAAAAAAGCGTCGTTTCTGGGGTTCTGGAATGTGGAGTGATGGCACGTTTTACTCATCTGTTGGCGGAGTCTCAGAAGAAGCGGTGAAGCGGTACATAGAAACTCAAAAACAACGAGGTGATGCGCTTACCCGAAAGGATAATGCTAATTAAGGGGGCAGACGCTCATTCCTCGCTACCGCTTCGCTAACGAACCCCCAAAATTCACGCCGTGCTTACATCCCCATTCCCTCGTGGGTGGGGATGTAAGCACGATCAATAAAAAAAAGGACTGGGGACTAGTGTTTTTACTGTGTACCAAGTACTGAGTATAGTGAAACTTAAAAATCAGTTAAGGGCACTCAACGACTAAGCAAACAGCATCTCAATCAATACTGCTACACTGGGGAATAACCTACACGAAGGACGAAGTTGAAAACTTCATCCTTCAGATGACCCCAAAAAGCACAATTATGCTAAAGCGTTCTAAGTTCGAGACAACTCAGTCTCAGATTATGCATCGTGCCGAAGATTTGATTAGTGCGGCCTCAAATCGCTACCGAATTACGGTTCAAGTAGCAAATCGTGCCAAGCGCCGACGTTACGAAGATTTTGAAAGTGCAGAAGACGCAATGATGAAGCCAGTTTTACGGGCAATCATCGAAATGTCCGATGAACTGACTCAGCCAGAAATTATTGGCGAACTGTAAAAACAGTACTGAGGTGAGAGTGCTGAGTTGTAAGTAAAAATAAACCTTAACAGCACTTTCATCTTCAGAGTATTTGCGTATGAAAAAGAAAAAATCTCTGCTTTGGTCAACACTCTTTGCACGTCAAACTCAGTACTTAGCACTATTAATAACCTTAATGGTAGTGAGTGCAATTATTTTAGGTACAGGCGCAAGTAAATTAACACATACAAACTTATTCAGCATCCAACCAGCGATCGCTCAAAGAATCACTCCTGGAGAGGTATGGCAACAAGTTTATCAACAATTGCCTGATTTTCCACGGGAAAATAAGTACATCAGCAATGAAACTGGAAAAGTTGCCGAAAACAACACCTTAGCAAATCGTCTAATTAGATATCACATTTATATAAAAGAACGCGCCCCAAATTATCGCCTCGATTGGAAGCTAACTTTAGCTGATTACCTGGGTGCAAATGAAATAATGTACGATAACACCTATCCAGGAAACGATACATTAAAACAAAATCCGATAGAAGGCGATCGCGCAGCCATTGCACGCCTCAGCCGTCGCCAACGCAATGCCTTAGTGCAAGCTTTAGTCAATATTTTTACCCCTCAAACCACACCTCAACCTAAGACAGATAACTAACCGCACAGAGACTTTTCTCTGCGCTTCCCTTAGCGTTACTCTGCGTTTAAAAATATAAATGGAACGTTTAGTCAAAAGCGGAACTGGCTGGCGTATTGGCTGGAATCCTGATGCACCCGAATATAAAGGTTTAGTAGGCACCGATGATTGGGCTGTTGAGTTAACCGAAGCCGAGTTAAATGATTTTTGTCGTTTATTCACACAACTAGCAGACACCATCAAGCAACTCGCCACTGAATTAATGGATGAAGAGAAAATTGCTTGTGAAGCCGAAAGCGATTTATTATGGATGGAGGTAGAAGGTTATCCTCACGCCTACAACATGCATTTTATCCTCAACACAGGGCGGTGCGTAGAAGGTAAATGGGATGCCTCTGCTGTTGACGGTTTGCTGCAAGCCACCGCAACACTCAAAATTTTTTAAATTTAACCCCTTGATTGTCATTGCGTTTTGCAGTATGATATAACTTCTGACCGGGGCGTAGCGCAGCTTGGTAGCGCGCCACTTTGGGGTAGTGGAGGTCGTGGGTTCAAATCCCGCCGCTCCGATTGAATAAAAAGCTTACCATAAGCTAGCTTCAATCATTCTCCTGAATTTAGCAAATAACTTAGATGGCAGTTGATACTGCTACCTCCATAACCAACTGACATCGCACCATCTCGTTGGTAATGCATAACCGAACAGCATGGTTTATTGACTGGCAATTGTTGGTAATTTGTCCCAATGCGGTAGCGGTGAGTATCGGTGTAGGACATCAGACGTGCTTGCAAAACTTTATTTTGATAGGTTGCTAGATCCCCAACTTCCACCTTTTGAGCGTGGCTTCCTACACCCATACTTCTTGAAAGCGGGCGACGGGCGGCGCACTACTTGCGATGAATGAAATAAACATTTTTTCCCTACTCCTTACTCCCCACTCCCCACTCTCTACTCCTTGGTAAGAAAGCCTTAATTAAATAGATTAAATTATTGAGTGAACGTGATTTCTTAAAATAAGAGTTAGCACCTAGTTGCATGATTTGTAGAACTTGATCTTTACCTTCTGAATCTCTCATTACTATCACTGGGATATTCATCAATAATAAATGTTGCCTTATCCATGTTAGTAACTTAATGTCTGACAAAACAGGTTTGTTTAAATCAGTCAATATCATTACTGGAAGAGAATAATATATTAATGAAGTATCAGAAACTGTATTTTCAAGGTAGTACATAGCTTCCGTATCAGAGTTAACTATAACAACATCAAGATGTTTAGAGAATGCCTTCTCAACAGCATACTTAATCAACATGTTTGTTAAGTCATTAGAAACTAGTAAAATAGTATAAGCAGCTTTCCTCATAATCTGAACTAAAATAAGATCAAATAATATATGTAGGGTACATCAGTACGAAGAATTTAGTAGTAAGCTCGGAATGACTGTAACTTACGCATCTATTAAATTTGGATTGTAATTAATAGTTTGGCATCACAGATTCTGAAGAGCCAAAATGCTTTAAAAAATTAATTTTTATCCACCTTTTAATTTTGCCGATTCATTTTTAGTAAATCAAGATTCATAAAATAATCAGTTAGACATAAAAAGTAGATTTACGTCTGGAGATATTTATAATCTGTTAATGAAAGAGAAAATCCATTGTTTGATTAAGATTCTGATGACCAGAAAAATAATAAATATATGCCAAAGAGGATATTTACAATTCTGAAAAAGTGTGTATCTAGTAAAGTAGGTATCTAATTGAGAGTGACATATAAGGTTTAATTAAGTCTTTTTGAGAAGAGATTTTAATAGTTATCAGTTAAGAGGGAACGGGGAACAGGCAAAAGAGCAATCTGAAAAAAGAATATGAGAAATAAGTACTGAAGAACCAAATACTTTAAGAGATGATTTATAAAGTAAACCTGAAATTGTAGGGTGCGTTATAGCAACGCTTAACGCACCGAGAAAAACGGTGCGTTACGGCTAATCCTGACTCTCTTAAACTCCGTAATCCTTGCATAGCCGTAACACACCCTACTTAATCTTTACTTTATAAATAGGCTCTAATTTCGTAGTAGCGCTTTAGCGCTGATTTAATATTTTACTCATTTTAGTAACTGGAACTACTATGGTACTTCTTAAATAATGAGGCGCTCTTTTTAAGGCAGTAAATCCTAATCGTAAATAAAACCCTTCAGCATATAAGCTAGCAGTTGTAATTACTTTATCTACACCTTGAGCAGTTGCTTCATGGCAAAAATGTGTAACTAATGCTCGCCCTATTCCTTTACCTTGATATTTAGGATGTACATATAGTCCAATTAATTCATCAATAATAAAGCTAGCGAATCCTGTAACTATATCACCATCAACAGCCACCCACAGATTTTCGATTTTCATACTCTTCAAGATATTTGAACCATCAGGCTTGTCACGATAATTACGCCAAGCTAACAGTTCTTTTTCAGAGTAAAAAGTTGTAGGCAGCGCTTTAATGGCAGCAATATGAATTGCACTCAGCACCCATACGTCTGTTTCCTCAGCAGGTCGAAGAGATATTTCATAATCGCTCATAGTTTTGAGAACTGGGGATTGGGAACTGGGGGACTGGGGACTGGGAAATAATTTTCTTGATTGCCAATACTCAATACCCAATACCTACTAATTACTAGTTTGCAGTCCCTTTTGAGAAATAATTCGTTGAACGATTTGCCGTCTAATTTCCTGAAGATTTTGACCACCACCTCTAACACGAGCCAGTATAGCAGGTGATGCCGTTTGAGGAGAACCACTCAGTAGCAGCGGAAACTGCATTTACAACTTTGGCTGTGCCTTTAATTACGAATTACGTTAGCGTTAGCGAAGCGGTAGCGATAGCGTAGCGTAAAGCCTGCGGCATAGCTTCGCTTAGAGCGAGTCATCGAGCGTCAGCGTAAAGCCTGCGGCATAGCTTCGCTTAGAGCGAGTCATCGAGCGTCGCGTCATTACGAATTACGCGCTTCGCAGCGGTAGCGAGTCCTCGATAGCGTCAGCGTAAAGCCTGCGGCATAGCTTC
This sequence comes from Desmonostoc vinosum, assembly GCF_059505385.1. NCBI lineage: Bacteria > Bacillati > Cyanobacteriota > Cyanophyceae > Nostocales > Nostocaceae > Desmonostoc > Desmonostoc vinosum. The sequence goes on along the minus strand of NZ_JCACKM010000126.1, from coordinate 5,162 downwards.
GCTTAGAGCGACACAGGAGCGTCGCGTCATTACGAATTACGAATTACGAATTATTTAACCGCTTACTGCGGTCTCAAATCGTTGGATAATTCTACAATTCCTCTAGTTCCATCAATCCGGACTCGCTGCCCATCTTGCAAAAGCCATGTAGCACCGTGTACATCCATGACTGCGGGAATCCCGTACTCACGGGCGACGATCGCACCATGAGAAAGTCTGCCTCCAGCTTCGGCAATCAAGCCTCCAGCTTTGACTAAAAAAGGTGCCCAACCAGAATCTGTATAAGGCACTACCAAAATTGTGTCTCGGTCAATCTCTGGGATTACTTGTAAATTTCGCAACACCTTAATCCGCCCTTCAGCTTGTCCGTGACTAGCTCCAATACCTTGTAAGATTTGGTCAGAATATATGGCGGAGGGGGCTAGAGGGTGAGGTGGTGTGTTGCCGTAAACTAACAGAGGTACTTGGGGTATCTGGCTATCTTGGGCAAATTGCGATCGCCTAAATTCTATCGCTTCACTTAAACTAGCAATCAATCTCGCATCTGAACCTGCTACTAAACGCCGTACTTCATCGAACTCCAGAAAAAAGATATCTCCAGATTGTTTGAGTAAGCCAGATTTTAACCAAGTCTTTTCTAAAGCAACAAAACTCCAGCGTAGTTCAGCTAATAGTCGTGAATAAACTTCGGTAACTCGCCCTTTGAGATCCACGCGCTTTTGCACAGGGCCACGCTGACGCTTATCGGCAATTATTTGATTAATTAAATCTTTAGAACCCGTTTGCAATTCATTTCCCTGCATCATCATGACAAACATCTGCTTGATGGGCTGGGGATTCTCTCGCCAAGTGGGCACAGAAATATCGGTTCCCACTTCGCTTAAATAACCGTAATCCTGAAGCAATTCGTCAAATTCATAGACAATCTTTTCTCCCTCTGGAGTTTGCTTTAACTGTTCAAATACGCTTTCTGGATTAATCTCAGGTAATAACTGTTTGGCGTCTGCGGCTAAAGCACTTAGCGATCGCAATGCCCCCACCTCTGGTGCAACACTGTGATCAATCTGTCCATCCTTCACCCGAAAAATCGCCTGTCGCAAGGCTGCACTCAAGGGGGCAAAAATGCTGTAATATGTGGCTCGCCGCAGCAACTCTAAAATAGTGTCGATTCTCACTAATAGCTTGGCTAGTTCTAGATAATCTACAACTTCTTCGGCTAACTGCGACAACCCAGGAATAAATCGCTTTTGATAATCCTGCTTAAAATCTTTTTCTAAACGTAATTCCCGCCTCAGTAACTTTGTCAGTCCTGGTAAATTCTCCCAGGTTGACTTTAAGGACGGTTTGCTCATTTTTGCACCTCTAGTCAGAAACTCCAGACTTTCCGGTGGCAAGCCCATCCTTAAAAAAATCTCTCCTAAGAGGGATGCATTAAAGTATGCTTTTGAGTAATGCAGTGTGGCAGTTTCCGTAAAATCTAAGCCAAGGGTGCGATCGCCTAAAACTATAGTAAAAATTTCTCCCCAAACTCCACAGGTTAAAGGACGATTAATCGACCAAGTTAAAGGATGAATTACACCGGGAATGACTTCTGCGGCAATTTTACGTGTCCAAATTGGTAGTAAGGTGGTGATGGGTCGAGCCTGCAACACCCAGAGTGTTTGACCGTCGTAACTCCACTCGATATCTTGGGGTATGCCGTGGTAACGTTTTTCCAGACGGCGGGCTAGATATGCGACTTGCTTGATTAGTGCTTGTGGGACTCGTCCTTCACCTTCTAATTGCACAGAAGAGAAATTTTCAGTCTCGACTACAAAAGCGCGATATTGTTCTGGTGTCACTTTGCCAGAAACGACTTGCGACGCACTACCCGGTAAGGCTTCAATCACCACAGCATCACCTTGCTGGGTAATCGGATCGCGGCTAAAAGCCACACCTGAAAATACACCTTGAACTTGTTGTTGAATCAACACCGCCATAGCTGCATCATTGGAACCGCGATCGCGTCGATATTGCACAGCAGACGGATGATTGTAAGAAGCTTGCACTTGGGCGATCGCGGTTTGTAAACCCTGTTGGCTGGTAACATTTAAAACTGTTTCATATTGCCCAGCGGCAGAAGCTTGTTCCGAGTCTTCGCCAATAGCAGAGGAACGTACCACCAAGGGAGACAATTCAGAAGGCTGAAGAATTTCAATCAACAGTTCGGGAGGATCAACAGGGCTAAGTACCCATCCCTTCGGCACTGAGTAGCCCCAGCGCTTAATTTGAGATAATGTGGCTGCCTTTTCGCCAACTACGGCAGCATCCAACTCATCATCTAGAGAAAGAATTGGGCGATCGCCACGCAATACTTCCATCATCGCTTGTGAATCTGTTTGTGCTTCTTGGGCTGGGAGGTTCATGTCATCAGGAATTCTCGTGTAAATCCAGCATAGTAACCCAGCTAGGACAATAGCAGCTATCATCCTGGGGATGTCCCCTATGTGCAAAAATGTGACTAACAGGGGAAATAAAGCCAACACTCCAAATTTTACTACCTGTCTTGAACGTAGGAGTGTAAAGCTAATTGCTGCAAAAAAAAATACAAATCCTGCTACTAATGGATCGTGTATTAAAAATCCCCAAACCACATTTGTTGTACCTGCACCCCTGCCTAGCCAATATCTACCTATCACTAAGGCAATTAAAGCAATCAATTCCCAAGGCGATTCCTCACCAAAGAAAGCACGTGCAATTAAAACTGCTGCGATTCCCTTAAAAGCTTCTGACAATACAGCCAGAACCCCCACCAGTGTACCACCGTGGTAAAAAGCAGCTGAAACACTAATATTACCTGTACCAATTTTTGATAACTGCGTCTGCTTCAGGGCGCGGGTAATCCAAGCAATCAGCGGCAATCCGCCCAAAAGGGGGCAGAAAATTACAATAACTAGGATACCCCAAAGTTCAATCATCGTGGATTTTGGATTTTACGAAAAGTTTTAGGAAGTAACCACTGCGTTGTATAGGCAAGGCGTTGCAGCAACTGCCATCGGTTTTCCCGATTTGTAGCAAGTGGCGTTAGTTTTCCTCCCTAGTAAACTTTTCAAGACGGATTGAAATCTGTCATCTAAAATCTGAAATCTTAAATTTAAAATTTTCTTAAAGTTTTTAATAATCATTAAGTGCTTTTACGAAAGGCAATAAAGGTTTAAAGCCTTACCCGCAAGTAGTGCCAAATAAGCTTTGTTTTCCAAGGTAGGTAGAAACCCCACCTATGAGTGGGTGGCTTATTTTTTCTGTTCCCTGTTACCTGTTCCCTTTCATTACTTGCTTAGTGGACACTAACAAAAGCGGAAACCGCTATTGCCAGTGTCCTGTAAAGCTACGTAATGATTTTAGTTTATCGCATAGGCAGCTTGCAGTGCCCACAGGATAAGAGCAGCAATTGACCCCAAAAGCAACACAGTAGAAATAGTGACTACTCTTGGCGAATCTGCATCCTTAAATTTCATAATTCCACGATTTAGGTCGGACATTGCTTTATAATCCTCCTTTGTTACGGCATGAAGCATTTGTCCGTTTCGATTGTAGTCCTTATATTTGTAGATCACGTTAAATTTCCAATACTATTTTGTTTAAGCTTCATAATTTTTCCAACGCCAATATTACTTACTTCTTAAGATAGATTCATTGTATTTATACATGGGTAAAGGAGTAGGGGAGATGTAGTTCTGCTTCTGGTGTCAAAGACGCTACGCGTAGCTTGCTTCCCCATAGGGGTACGCGGTAGTTGAATCTCGACTTCGCTCGATTACCGCGTAGCCGAAACGGTAGTTGAGCGTAGCCGAAACTCACCAACCGAGAAATGAGGGAGTAATTTTCTTTACGTCCCCGCGTCCCCGCGTCTTTGCGTCCCCGTGTCCCCGTGTCCCCGTGTCCTCTTCTTCCCCATTCCCTACAAAAAGGTGTTCACAAATGAAAATGATCCTAATTTTAATTTTGGTAACGATCGCAGGATTGTTGGCAGCAATAGAAATAGCATTGCGATCGCTATTTGGTTTTGGTAATCCTCTAATTTACATTGGTGATGAGCAAATTGGCTATTTGTTAGCACCTAACCAACGTACCCGGCGCTTTGGGAATCGTATTGAGATTAATGAATACTCTATGCGCAGTGCATCGATTCCAAAGGTATCAGCACCCTCGACGCTACGAGTATTGCTTTTGGGGGATTCCATCGCTAATGGTGGCTGGTGGACAGATCAAGATCACACGATATCTAGCTTGTTAATGCGTTCTCTGGCGTCAGTCACTGCTGAGAATTACCAACAAGTAGAAGTACTAAACGCTTCCGCCAACTCTTGGGGGCCAAGAAATGAGTTGGCCTATCTGCAGAAATTCGGCAACTTTAACGCTCAAGCGGTGGTATTACTAATTAATACTGATGATTTGTTTGCTACTGTTCCCACTTCTTTACCCGTGGGACGTGATCGCAACTATCCAGAGCGTAAACCTGCATTGGCATTATTGGAAGTATGGCAACGTTATCTTCTCAAACAAAAGCCAATTCCCGAAATGAAAGCAGTCCATGAAGAAGCAGGCGATCGCGTTGGTGTTAATCTAGAAGCAATCGGTAAAATTCAAGCCCTAACTCGTGAAAATCACTGCCAATTTCTATTAATTATGACTCCCTTGTTACGAGAAATTGGTCAACCAGGCCCACGCGATTACGAAATTCAAGCACGCCAACGACTCAGTTCTTTTGTACAAGCACAGCAAATTACTTATATAGATTTTCTGCCAATATTCAATTCGACCCCAAACCCACAAACTTTTTACCACGATCACATTCACTTAAACTTGCAAGGCAATCAAGTTGTTGGTGAAATTGTGAAGCGATCGCTCTTGCAACTATGGGAAAATTAAATAATTCGTAATGACGCGACGCTCCTGTGTCGCTAACGCTGACGCTCGTACCTCGCTACCGCTGACGCTCGAGGACTCGCTACCGCTTCGCTAACGCTAACGCTATCGAGGACTCGCTCTAAGCGAAGCTATGCCGCAGGCTTTACGCTGCGAAGCGCGTAATTCGTAATTCAGTTTTGTAATGGGGATTTGACCTCAACACAAAACTTGCCGGTTATAGAACCGGGGGACTTAAACCCACGGAACTTGTT
>NZ_JCACKM010000125.1:0-20605 GCF_059505385.1 Desmonostoc vinosum | reverse complement strand
ATAAAGAGTTTGAGATTTCAATCCATCATATTTCATCCTATGATTCAGCAACGCCGTAATTAAAATACATTAGCCGATTGCTGAACAATACATATATGCAATGCTATGGTGAGCGCTCACTAGCTAAATTCATCTGAATTTAGCTGTTTATTGTTATGTCTAAGATAATAGGATATAATTTAAGAATCTACTTCTGTCTTAAAGAAGCGTACAAGAATTTTGCAATAAAAATAGCATTAGTAATTTGAGTGGCGATCGCTAGCTGTTAGCCATAAAATAAGGCTTTGCTGTAAAATTAAATATGAACACTCAAAGCTTACAGGCATTTTCATGACCTTTTTCATTGGTTGTGCAGTTTGGGCGTATAAAGGCTGGGTGGGTGAACTTTATCCACTAGGCACTCGTACTACCGAGTTTTTACATCTTTATAGCCGTCGCTTAACCACTGTGGAAGGTAATACCACCTTTTATGCTGTACCTAACCAAGAAACTGTTACCCGTTGGGCAACCGAAACACCTCCTGGCTTTGAATTTTGTCTGAAATTACCTAGAGATATCACCCATCAAGGCTTACTGCAACCACATATCCCTGCTGCTTTAAAATTTCTTGCAGGGATGCGACTTTTAAATCAGCGTCTGGGGCCGATTTTTGCTCAATTACCACCCAGTTATGCACCTGCTTTGCTTGACGATTTGACAACTTTTTTGTCAGCTTGGCCACGCCAAGACGCACCTCTAGCACTAGAAGTCAGGCATCCAGACTGGTTTAAGGAACCTCATGCTAGCAATTTGACAGCACTTTTAGAAAAGCTCGGCGTAGGAAGAGTGCTTTTAGACTCGCGTCCGATTTACACTGGAGATGATGATCCGCAACTACAATCGGAACGGCGCAAACCCAAATTACCGTTACAATTGAGCGTGACAGCTCCTTTTAGCCTGATTAGGTTTATCTCGCATCCTACTTTAGCAGTGAATCAGCCCTTGATGGCAGAGTGGGTCAAGCAGATTCAGCAATGGTTGCAAGCGGGAGTGCGAATTTATTTCTTTGTCCATTGTCCAATAGAAATGCGATCGCCAAGCACAGCCTTTTACTTCCAACAGCTATTAGAACAGAGTGGTGTAGCAGTTCCACCACTGCCAGGGAATAACCTTAAGCATCCCCCCAATCAACTCAGTTTGTGGTAAGCAAACTGTTTCTTCCCATCCTTTTTGGACTTTCGCCAGATATTTCATATTTAATAATTTCAAAAAGAGCGATAATTATCATTACAGTACTTTTCTGTTACTTAATATTCTCTCACCTCTAAAAAAGAAATAATACTCTTCATTACTAAATAGCGATGAAGATACAGAAATGTATTGATTTTGAGTGTGTACATGATTCAGGCAATTTTTTGAGAGCAGTTACACCAAAGGAGGTTGAGATGAGTCGTCTTCTTTATGAAAGCTCAGTCTCATACAAAGGATATCTGATCATTCCTTTTGTTTTTGGCAAAGCGGATAATTACGAAATCTATTCGTATAAATTATTGTCCGCAATGGGACAGAAAAGCCAATTTCACAAGGCAGAAAATCCAGCAGAAATCTATGGCAGTAGCCCTAGTAATATCATTGATATTGCTAAAGAGCATATTGACAAATATGCAGATTTCGTCATTGAAGGAGATAATTTTAAGTCTCGCTATATTTACCACAATAACTTGATTGTCGTCTTTCAAGAAAATGGTAAATATTTTTACGATCATTACCCACCGGAATTATTGAATAATATTGCTGCACCCAAATTATTCAAGTCCGAGTATGAATGTTTAAATTGGATCAAGCAGGGACTTGATAAGCGACATACTTGGCAAAGAGCGAAATAAGTGATGTCTTGGCTGTTTATCGTAGAGGTAATTTAGGAATTGCCTCTACAATTTCACAAAGAAACGCTATTAGGTAGATTTTTTAGCGCTAAAGTGCTGACTACCAACTGTTTTTATGTTCAGCTAAAGATTAAGACTTGGGCTTATAAGTAGAAGCAACATGTAACTCTTTTAATTGCTTAGCATCCACTAGCGAAGGTGCATCTGTTAACAAACAACGCGCCTGTTGTGTCTTTGGAAAAGCAATTACATCTCGAATCGATTCTTCTTTAGCTAGCAACATTACCAAGCGATCTAAACCATAGGCGATACCGCCATGAGGTGGTGTACCATATTCAAATGCTTCTAAGAGAAAACCAAATTTATTTTGGGCTTCTTCAGGAGAAAAACCGATCGCTTCAAACACCTGCTGTTGAATTTCCCGCTGATAAATCCGCAGACTGCCGCCGCCAACCTCTACACCGTTAAATACTAAGTCATAAGCTTGGGCACGTGCTGTCTTTAAATCACTCAAGTCATCAGGATGCGGTGCAGTAAAGGGGTGGTGTAGTGCTTCTAGACGTTTTTCGTCAGCATTCCACTCAAACATGGGGAATTCTGTAATCCATAGTAAGTTGATTTTATCTGGATCAATTAATCCAAACTCTTTAGCGATCGCTTGCCGTAATCTATCTAAGGTTTTATTAACAGTAACAGCGTCACCAGCCCCAAACAACAATAGATGACCAGCTTTTGCACCTGTACGGCTGAAAATTTCCTGTTTTTGTTCCTCTGTTAAGTTGTCTTTAATTGCACCGATAGTATCGATTTCACCATCATCCCTGACTCGGATATAAGCTAAACCTTTGGCACCAGCTTCGCTAGCTTCTTTGAATAAGTCACCGCCTGGTTTGATGCGGACATTAGAAATAGCTTCGTTACCGTTAGGAATGGGCAGAATTTTGACAATACCACCATTAGCAACAGCATCTCGAAAGACCTTAAAACCAGAGTCTTTTAAGATATCTGAAACATTCACCAATTCTAGACCATAACGAGTATCTGGTTTATCACTACCGTAGCGTTCCATGCCCTCAGCATAGGTGAGACGAGGGAAAGGATGTTGTAATTCAATGCCTTTAACCGTTTTGAAGATATGACAGACTAACTTTTCGTTCAGCTCAATAATTTCTTCTTCAGACATGAAACTCATTTCCATGTCCAACTGGGTAAATTCTGGTTGTCTGTCAGCTCGTAAATCTTCGTCTCGGAAGCAACGAGCAATCTGATAATATCTATCTAAGCCCGATACCATCAGTATTTGTTTAAATAGCTGGGGTGATTGGGGTAAAGCAAACCATTCCCCAGGATTAGCGCGACTGGGTAAAACATAGTCCCGCGCCCCTTCTGGGGTAGAACGAGTCAGTATTGGGGTTTCAACTTCGACAAAACCTTCGATATCTTCTAAGTAGCGGCGCATGGCTTTGACGATTTGATGACGCAACTGCAAATTACGCATCATGCGATCGCGTCGTAAATCCAAGTAACGATACTTCAGCCGCAAGTCTTCCCGCACAGTTTCGGTGTCAGCCGTGGAAACTTGGAAAGGTAACTGCTTACGGACAGCATTTAGCAGCACAATCTGATCGGCGTAAATCTCTACCTCGCCTGTGGGGATGCGGGTATTAAGAGATTCTTCAGGACGTTGTGTGACTCTACCGACGATCTCGACAACGTACTCATTGCGTAAAGCGTTTGCCTGTTCATAGGAATCTGGGGTGCGTTGGGGATCGCTGACAATTTGAACAACTCCAAAGCGATCGCGCAAGTCTAAAAATATCACACCTCCATGATCGCGGCGACGGTCTACCCATCCGTGTAAAGTGACAGTTTCTCCAATATGTTCTTTTCGGAGTTCGCCGCAATAGTGAGTTCGCATAGGTATTAATTCTTTATTCCGGGGCTAGATTGGCAAGTAAATGTCAAAGCTTTCCCATTATCTAGCATCAATAGTATCTAATTGCAGAAAAGATAACACAATCTCCTACCAACTCTCAATAAAGCCCAAAGAGCCAGAGTTGAGATGCTCTCTAGCAAACTTAGTGAATCATTAATTATAATCTAAATCCGGTAAGCTAAAGTATGCAATTGCGATACCATCCTTATAATGTAAACCAAATAACAAAAGCTTATGGAGCCAGACTCATTGCAAACCGAGGTAATTTTGACGCATCCGCGTCAATGCCTCGGCAGAGTGCATCTTGATTGGACGCCCCAACCGGGGAACTACCTTGATTTTGAAGGAAAAACTTACGCAGTTTTAGAGCGCCGCCACAGATACCAATTTAAAGCAGGGCGCTACCGTTTACATAATATTGCTATTTATGTACAGTCTGCCAAACGACCAGCAGAAAAAAGTTTAGTAGCAGGACGCTGGGTGGTTGGCGATGCTACATGCAGCTATAACGCTCATTCCGAAATCATTCGTTGTGCAGTCAACCCAGAAGGCCCTTGCGAGTCTTGCCGTTTTTATGAGAAATCATGAAATGGGGAATGGGGAATGGGGAATTGGGAATTGTCATTGATTATTCTCCGCGTCCCCGCGTCCCCGCGTCCTCGCGTCTCCCTCATCTCCCTCATCTCCCTCATTCCCCAGCACCAAACACCTCTCCTACAGCCAAGCGTGTACCGTTAACAAAGTCCCATCCCGATTGGGGACGTTTACCAGCTAGCTGAACCTCTCGCAACAGCAGCAAGCCATCTCCAGTTTGGGCGATCGCTCCAATTCCTTTGACAATGCTTACCACTTCTCCAGGACTACCTGATATATTTGACAAATCGGGTAATTTATGTATGAGTTTTTGTAATTCTGGTGGTATCTCGTGACTATCAGCAAAACTTAGGGGGAAAGTAGCTGTGATTTTTAGCGGTTGATCGCGGAAGGTAGCTGTGCAGTTTGGATAAAAGCCTCTGATTTGATTGTGTAGTTGAATAGCACTCTTTGACCAATCTAATTCATAATCCTGTTTTTGAATCAAGGGTGCATAAGTTGCTGCTGAATTATCTTGGGGAATGGCGATAATTTCTTGATGTTCCAGTTTCAGTAGAGTTTCTATCAACAAGTCTGCACCGATTTTTGCTAGTATTTCGGCTAAATCTTGAGTATTCTCTAGTAATCCAATGGCAGTAGTGGCTTTTAGTAGCATTGCGCCTGTATCCATCCCTACATCCATCAACATTGTTGTGATCCCTGTTTCTTTCTCTCCATTAAACAGGCACCACTGAATCGGGGCTGCTCCCCGGTATTTCGGTAAAATCGAACCATGCACGTTGATACAGCTTAACTTTGGCATGTTCAAGATTTTTGATGATAAAATCTGTCCATAAGCGACAACAACAAATACATCTGCATTTAATTGTTGCAGTTGACTTAAAGTTTTAGTATCTTTTTTGACTCTTTCCGGTTGCCATATAGGCAAATTATGAATAGTGGCGATCGCTTTTACTGGTGAAGGGGTAAGTTTATTTCCACGTTCCCGGCGTTTATCTGGTTGGGTAACAACTCCCAAAACCTCAAATTCTGAGTGATTTAGCAGTTTTTCTAAAGTAGGAACAGCAAACTCAGGAGTACCAAAGAATACGATTTTCATTAGTCATTAGTTAATGTTGAATGTAGCAATACTTCACCAAAAAAAGAGTATGAAGCGATAGGGTGTTCCGTAGTAAAGTCATTGTCTCTTACAACGACAATCCAAAAACCATTCTCCAGCCCATGCTCGATATCTTATCACCACTACAATCCCTATTAAGTAACTACGCATAAATATTTAGACATTTTGCCATACGACGAAAATCGCCTATAGGACTCATATTTGATTTGGTGAAAAAACTCCGTATACCTTCTTACCTTAGATCTTGCACCTGCCCAATCTCCCGCCAGAGAATAAATTCTCGCTCTTATTAGGTCAAGTCCACTTAAGTGGACTAAAATCTCTGCTTTTTGTGAGATTTAGTCCTCTTGAGAGGACTTTTGCTATTAGCCATAGGTTAGAAACCTATGGGGGTTTTTGGGACTGGTGCAAGATATCAGTTACCCTACTCTTCACTCCCTACTCCCTGCCTACGCAAATAACTTCATGAATCAAGTCAGATTCCTATAGTTATATAAGTTTCGTAGTAAGGACTTTATTCCTCGAATATGAAAGCATTAAAGTACTTACTACCAACTATTAAAACTTTGGTGATAAACCAATAAGTAGGTGGACACAATTTAGTCCTTCTACTTAGAAGGGCTAGCTAGTAAGCACCCGACTTTTGCAGAACAACCTTTACAGTTTTCAGCACAATATTTAAATCTAACCAAAGCGACCAATTTTCGATGTAGGCGATGTCTAATTTCACTCCATCTTCAAAGCTATCAATATCAGAACGGCCAGAAACTTGCCATAATCCTGTGATACCCGGTAAAACTTCTTGCCGAATAAAGTGAGTTGTTTGAAATCTTTCTACATCTCTGATAGGAAGAGGACGAGGCCCGACCAAACTCATTTCTCCAACTAAAACATTAAACAATTGTGGCAATTCATCTAAACTATAAAGGCGTAAAAACTTGCCAATTCGTGTAATGCGAGGATCGTTTTTAAGCTTGAACAAAACACCGTCTTTCATCTCATTTTTTGCTTCTAGGGCTGTTTGTAGCTTTTCTGCATTTGTCACCATTGTTCGGAATTTCCATATCTTAAATTGCTTGCAATGCAGTCCGATTCGGCTTTGTCTGAAAAATACTGGGCCTGGAGAATCTAACTTAATCAGCAGAGCAATTAATAGAAGAATAGGAGACAGTGAAAATATCAAAATAATTGCACAAAAAAGGTCGAAGTATCGCTTTAATAAAAAACTGCTACCCGCGATAATTGGTGCTGGAATTGTTAAACAGGGTACTTCACCAATTATCCATAATATAGACTTAGGCGGGAGAACTTCTTTTTCTGTTGGCAGAATCCGGAGGGTAATTCCAGCGCTCAAAAAGTGCCAGGAAATATATAGACGATTCTTAATTGCATTCCAAGATACAAAAACCTCAACGATACCTCTTTTGTGCAGAAACTCTAGAGTTTTTTCTCGGTTATCTCTATCCAGAGAACTAGCTTCTGTGACTCCGACAATGTTATAACAATTCTCTTTTTCAATTAACTTGATGTTACTTACTTGATCTTCTGTGTCTGCGATCAGAAAAACTGGATAACGAATTACTCCTACTCTCCGCAGTCTTTTAGTAGCAATATCAAATATCAAGCGAGTAGTACAGATGAAGACTACAGACAGTAACCAAAATAGCAGAAAAATCGAGCGCGAAACATAGCGTTCAGGTTCATAGAGAAACGCTATTAGTAAGAGAAAAAGTTCTGATAGAGAAACCGCTTTGATCAGGTGGGTATAGTTACGACGATGAGTACCTGCATTATATAATCCTTGAGCTGCTATGATGCTGATTTCAACTACAAGAATTAGCAGTAAAAAAGATGATTTTTCCGTCCAAGGTGATTTTAGTGGAGTTCCATAAAATACTGCTAATTTCCATGCCAAAGTTAGAGCGATCGCATCTAGCAAAATAAGTGTTAATACTCGCAGAAATCTTGTAGCGAATCCTCTTTGTATCCTTGTACCTCTAGACGATCTTAAATCTGGCTTGAAACTTACTAATGGTATAAACTTTGATATCATGACTCTGATTTCCCCTGTTTGTAGAATATTTGCTGAATTATTTTTGTAGTAAATAATTCAATCAAAGAACAACAAAACTAAGCTTTTATGCATTTAAATTGCACATTCACTTTTCACATGGCAGAATTTTTATCAAGATAATCCTCTGCAAAATTTGATTTTTTACTCAAAATTAAAGTCCGCTAATATCGACTGAAAGCAAAATTTTAGTCGGTATTAACAGACTTCGGTTAATCAAAAAACTTTAGTAAAAGAGACTGGGTATTGGGTATTAGGTATTAGATATTTTTCCTAGTCCCCAGTCCCTAGTCCCCCCTTCACAAATTACTATATGCGTCTAATAATTTAGGTGCTTGATGTCGCCACTCCAGCATTTCTTGCATCCTACGTTTACCTTCTGCTCCCATTTGTTGGCGAAGTTCAGATGCATCAAGAAGTTTAATAATCAAATGGGCAAATTCTATCTCATCATTCGGCTTTGCATATAGAGATGCTTCTTCTGCGGAGCGTCTTCCTTCTCTCAGGTCAAACTGAACAATGGGTTTTCCTAGTGCCATGTACTCTAAGATTTTATTCATGGTGCAGTTTTCGTTGTAAGCAGATCTTGGGGATGGCTCTACACACACATCACAACTGGAAAGACGCTCTAAAAGCTCTTTACCTGTCTTAAATCCAGTGAATTCTACAAACTCTGTGACTTCAAGCTTTTCAGATAAGGCTTTGAGCTTTTCAAAAGCTGGGCCGCCACCAATTAGCATGAAATGAATGTCTTGGTGGTTCTTTTCCCAAACAAGGTAGCGTACAATTCGCAGCAAATAGTCGATTCCTTCAGGTTCCCCCATCACTCCCATGTAACCTACCAAGTATTTTCTACCTCTGCGATAACTTGGGTTGGGAGGCATTGCACAAAAGCGTGAAAGGTCAGGCGCACTCCTCACGACAAAGACTTTCTTTGCTTTTTTCTTTCCTCTAGTTAGGGCTATTTTTTTGTGCGACTCGTTTGTAGCAATTGCTATGTCTGCTGTAGCGTAGGTTAAGCGTTCAACGAGACTTAAACCATAGTAAAAAATATCTCGTTGTCCGTACTTAGCTATGTACATTTCAGGGCTTAAGTCGTGGTGGTCAAAAATTACTCTGACGCGATGTAACAACTTAAACCATCCTGCTGTTAAGAAGAGTAGGTCTGGAGGATTGCAAATATGAATCACATCAAACCCTTGCTCTCGCCAGACTCTATGAGCTAAGCGAAACTGCCAATAAACAGCCCAGCTATATTCTCGGAGATAGCCAATAACCGAGCTTTTTTCAGGTGGAAGAGGATGACGATAAATATGAATCCCTTCGATTACTTCATAATCCTTTTCAAACCCATTACCTTTCGGAGAAATTGTCGAGACCTGATACCCTGCTTTTTGTAAGGTAGTAGCTTCCATCCAGACTCGTCTATCAAAAGGCACAGGCAGATTTTCTACAATGATCAGCACCTTATCAACTACAGCCATAGAATTTGAAGTTTTTGAAGTTATTGATTGCATGAATTTTAATTGAGGAAATTTAAGTTTTTGATTGGTTAGTAGCAAGATTAGCGAACAAGTGCTTTGAGTCCAATCCTATCAATGAATATAGATAAGCCTAACGAAATAGTAAGTAATGCTATCCAAGATATTATCTTTAACATCAGAACCTCTGGGAAGTTAAATACAGTTTCACTCAAGAAGCGATCGCTAATAGCAAGACATATTTGATAAAGGATACCGTTGATGCAAAAAATACCTAAACTATAAGTTGAGAACATTGTAATCAATCTCTTGATTAATGAAAAAACTTGATTCTCTTGAATAGATGCACAGCAGAAAAACATCACAAATACACTGAGAATACAAGAAATTGTTATATAATCAAAAGGCGGTATTTCACCTTGCAATCTCTGAAAAACCCAACGATATTCTAAAATTTGAATACAACAGTATAGTACTAATAATAATCCTTTAATTTTAACAGATATTTGATTAGATAACTTGACAACTGACGACCAGTTTTTACAAAAGTAAAATCCCAAAGCTATATATACAAACCAGTAAATGAATAAAGGTCTGTCGATTGTTCTCAAAACTGAGATAATCTGATCATGATATAAACTAGTAGATGGAAAAGCGTATATGTATAAAAAAATCAAAATTTGAAGTAACACTGTTAATAACAAATTTCGTGGTTTATTAAATAAGTTACGTAAGCAAATGAAAATGATGAATAATTGGAGAAGAGCTATTAAGTAATAAGCACCTTCAAAAATTCTTCCTTTAAAAGTAACAGCTATTAGTTCATTGACAGAGTTTTTATTTATCAGCTTGAGAAATAATGCTATGGAAAACCAAAATATAGTAGGAGTTAAAAGACGAGTTAAACGCTTTTGAACGGTAAGTAAAATAGATTTTTGAGGCTTAGCTAACCCTTTTTCTAAAAGAAAAAAAGAAATTGTAAATAAGACTGGAACACAAAACTTTAATGGAGAAAAGATTATATCTAACAGTTGTGTCGATGATGCATATGTTGTCTTTGGTACAATGAGTGAATGAAAGGAGACAACTGCAATAATACTCACAGCCTTGAGAATATCCAGTGGTAATAATCTGCCTGTTGTTTGATTACTTGGCAACAACGATGAATCAACTATCACATTTTTCATGTTTAATAATATTGACAATATAATTAAATAATTCGTAATTCGTAATTCAGTATTTCAAAAATACTTTGTCTTAATCTCAGTATTTCACAAACATACATACAGATTTTTCAGGAGATTTTTGCTCTGTTATGCTTTAAGGCAAGTTGAGAAATATCTACAAGCATTTTGGGAATACGACCTTTAGAAAACACAGTTAGAGATGTTACATAAATAAAAATCAAAATTACTGATTGGGTATAAATTAAATATTCAGGAAGAGGTAGAGCATAAACGAGTATTAGCGCAATACTGATTGTGATGGTCGGCAATAATATTGGTCTAATTAAAACTTTTATTTGCCAATTAGCAGCATGACAAGTTGCTAGCCAGTACCAAACTGTTGCGCCTATACCCATTACCAATACAACAGCGATCGCAACTCCTTGAGTCCCTCCTAAATATGCCCCAAGAAAATATGAACTTACAGAAACTGGTACTAACGCCCAATCAATAGTGGCAACTGTTAGAGATTTGTCTAAAGCAAGTAGGGAAGTTCCCAGGATGGACATGAAGCCTCTTGCATAAGCAAAAATCAGTACAATCTGAAAGAGTCTGACGGCTTCCACCCAATCTGAACCGTATAGAAGCGGAATCAACCAAGGTGCAATCACTACTGCTACACCATAGATTGGTGCAGAAAGCACTGCATACAGCTCTAATGCTCGACAAAGAAAAGCTTTCTTGCCTTCTAAATCTTGCTGAGATAGAACGGAAAATATTACTCGGTTAACTTGAGATAGAGCATATACTGGCGTCATTGCCAGTTGGTAAGCCAAATTATAATATCCGAGTGCTTTTGAACCCAGTAATCTACCAATAATCAGGTTGTCTCCGTTGGTATTTAGCTGAACAGCAAATCTACTGCTAACAACTCCGGCAATAAATTTTCTCACTTCACTTACAGCAAGTGGATCTAGTCGGAAAATGTAGGTAAAGCTATATTTACTGAGCGAACGCTTGAGTAAACTATCTACTAACCCCATCGCTACCTCTCCAGCAGCAAAAGACCAAACTCCCATACCTCCAATAGCACAAAGGGTGGCGCTTGCAACTCGTGCAAAAGTGGCAACACCATCACAAATAGCAAGTTCTCTAAATTTCATTTGCCGTTGCAATACGGCAGTATGGGAACCTGCGCCAGCACCAATTAAAAATATGGCAGATGAACAGGCAGTTAAGGGAAATACTAGTGGTTCACTAAAAAAATAAGATAGGGGTATACCTGCAATTGCTTGGATGAAAAATAAACCGATGGAGATATTGATACCCAAACTATAGACAGTGTTGACTATTTTTTTGTCATCTAAACCTCTTTGTACCAGAACTTGAGCGATCGCTACATCTCTAAAAAGAAGCGAGAAATTACTCAAAATCAAGACCATTGCCCAAATACCAAAGTCTTGAGGCGATAGTAAACGAGCCAAAATGACTTGAGAAATTAACTGAGCGATCTTGCCAACAGCAAAGCTCACAGTCATCCACAGACTGGCTTTAAAAATCTTTGTTGAGTTGACTTGAGTCATAAATAAAATTACAGCGGTTCAGGATATCCCAAGATATTAATGTCTACTTGCTATGCTCAAGAAATCGACTCATCGAAGAAGAAAATAGGGAAATTTCCATAATTAAATGGCAAGGCTGGAACTATCAGTAGCTTTGTAAGCAACCAATCCTATATTTAAGAAGTAAGTACCTGGTAAAACAGG
Organism: Desmonostoc vinosum; assembly: GCF_059505385.1. NCBI lineage: Bacteria > Bacillati > Cyanobacteriota > Cyanophyceae > Nostocales > Nostocaceae > Desmonostoc > Desmonostoc vinosum. Next base: position 8,606 of record NZ_JCACKM010000125.1, on the reverse strand, counting down.
TTGAAAGAGTTTGCTAGCAATAAAAACACCTACATTCATTACCGAGCGTAAAATAGCAAATAAAACTCTGACAATAAAAAAGGTATTTTTATTAGGTCTCCAGATATTTCCCCAAACTGTAGCTATCACCTCAAGCTCGTTACCGTTTAAACTCAGGATATCTGGGGGTTTTAAACCCAACTTTGGAAACCAATACTCTATATAAAAAGGAGTTATTCGTGAGAAGTCATAGGGAATTTCATGTAATGGATAAGCAAAAGGAGTTGTGATTAAAATTGCACCAGATGGTTTGAGTAATCTTGATAGTTCTTGAAGTGCTTTTTGTGGCTCAAAAGAGTGTTCTAAAACCTCTGTACAGACAATAACATCAAAACTCCCTTCGGGAAGAGGAATTGAAGATATATCTGCTAAAATATCTACTGTTTCTTTGGCATTCTGAATCACATCTATGCCAACATACTCTCCTCCGCACGAATCAATCAGATGACGCAATGGTTGTTCGCCACAACCAATATCCCCTACTCGCATCCCAGGCTTGATAATTTGTTGAATCTGAGTATGGATAAAATGTTTGAGGTGAAGTAATACAAAAAAATCTGGATGATGAATAGGAGTTCTCAAAATATCTCTGCGCTTAATGAGTTTTCTTTCTTCAAAATTTTTCACAGTATTTTATCCTTATATTGTTATCCTACTACTGAGTCATAGATGGCTTCCAATTTATCAGTCTGCTTGTGAATATCAAAGTTTTCGCAAATCCACTCTCTTCCTTGTTTTCCTAAACTTTTACCCAAAGCGCGATCGCCCAGCAAAATATCTAGTTTTTCAGCTAAAGATTGATCATCTTTTTCTGCTACTAAAAAGCCCGTTTCTTGATCACGAACTGCATCAGGAATAGCGCTGTGCCAAGTAGAAACTATAGGTATACCACAAGCCGCAGCCTCTAATATTACCAGAGGCAAGCCTTCGCTATCACCATTACTTGATGTTTGGCTAGGTAGAGAAAATATTTCTGCATCACGCATTAACTTTTGAATAACTTCGTAAGGCTGCGCTCCTAAAAAATGAACTCTATCAGTAATCCCAAGTTTGGTAGATAAAGCTTGGAGTTCTAAAGTCATAGAGCCAGTTCCAACTTGAATAAGCGAAACATCGGGATGTTTTCTAGCAATCCGAGCAAAGGCTTTTAATAAAGTATCTATACCTTTTTTTTGAGTATGTCTACCCACGCAAAAAATATAACGCTCGTTTGGTTTTTCTGTAGCAGGAGTAAATTTTTCTGTATCTATCCCACTATGTTGCTGAATTATTTTATTGACAGGATAACCTTTTTCAATCAACTTTTTATGAAGAAAACTGGAAAAAGCAATGAATACTGATGCTTTTTGTTTTAATTCTTCTTCATGTAGCAGAAATTGATAAATTGATGGGTTGCCAGAGCGCCACATGTCTTGACGAGAAACTGTAATGTCATAACCATAAAATGTCACAACAAAAGGAATATTTAATTTATCTGCCAATCTCATCGCATAAATACCATCCGGGCCAAAATGCCCATGGATTAAAGATAATTTTTTCAGCACACTAACTTCTGGAAATAAATGAGGAGAAGCAGTTAAGATATGAATTGCTTGCTTCATCCCCAAAAAATCATTTTGATTGATAGCAACCTTTTGAAAAGGTATTTCTTGTAAGAGATTGCAGGAAATAAATATAGGATGATATCTTTGGAGATTGTGTGCTTGTTCTGTAATAAAAGTTTCTGAAATGCGAGGATAAACCTTTCGATACATCCCAATCTCTTTCATATGCTTACTAGGCATAAATGATTCCCTGTAGTTTGTATTAATAAAATTCCTTTCTAGTTGAATTTTAAATAAAGCTTATACAGCTATATCTGTTAACTCAATTAATTTGCGTGTGTATGTTTGTACGTTACAAAAGTTTTCAACCCAACTGATTCCTTTAGCAATCAGCTTGGGAGTATTGGGGTCATGAGCAACCCGAACTATTGCTTCTGCTGCTGCGACTGGATCGTTTGGTTCAACCATCCATTCAGGTGCAAAGTGACTGAGAATTTCGCCAATACCTCCAGTTCGACTACCAATCACTGGAACACCACAGGCGATCGCTTCTACAACAGTACGTCCAAATGGTTCTCTAGGAGCCAGTGTAACTACGACATCTGCATGTTTGTAGTAGTCTTCAATAGCAAAAGTAGAAGGCAAAACGCAAAAACGATCTGCGACACCTGCCTGTTTTGCACTTTCTAACAATTCTTGAGTATAGATTTTCCCAGGAGATTTATCTTCCCCAATGACCACACTGTAGTAAAAGTGACCGTTTGCTTTCAAATGTGCCAGTATTGGAATCAGAATACGCAAATTTTTATCATTGATCACTCCTGGCTGAGTAATTCGTGAGGCAGTTAGAATTAACTTTGCTGGCGATTTTAGAATTAGTTCTAACGGCGTCGGAATACTAAATGAAACTTGATTATTAAAACGTTTTGTATCAACTGGTTGATACATAATACCTCTAATTTTGGGTATGAGGCGACGAATGTGTATTGCAGTAAATTCAGAATTACAAATAGCTTGGGGAGCAATAATCGTAAAACTTAGCTTTCTTAGTAAGAATCCCAAATAATTATAAGAAAGTGCTAAGTCATGACAAAAATGATAAATGCTGCGACCACTCCAACGAAGTGTAGGGGCAGCCATTAAAAGGGTTGGTAATAAAACACGTTCAACGCAGTTATCCAATAATAACGGATAGTCTTTTGGTTGCTGATTTACCCATTGCAGTGCTTGTTTTAAATATTCAGCCTTGCTTGGAGCTGGAATCAGTTGTAAGTAAGCCCCTAACCCTAATGTTTGCAAATATTTCTCCATTGTGGAGTTAGCATGTACTAAAACACAAAATGCTTCAGTACCATATTGCTCAAAACCTTTAATTAATAAAGATAGAGTCACTAGCGTTCCTCCAAGGACATCACATGTTCCCGGCAAGATTATAAGTTTACGCATACTTAGTGGTCTGTCCCATTCCCTGTTTTCTTTCATTCCATAGCATTGCACATAGCAAAACAATAAATATTTCCGGTGTTTGAAACTCTGTTACTAAGGAAGCTAAACTTAAATAAAGCAATATGAGAAAACAACAAAGTGGTCTACCTTCTTGTGTTTGATAGAGGTGAGCAGCAAAAGATATAAAAAATGTCATAAAAAACAAAGTTCCTATTAACCCAGATTTATATAATAAAGTTCCTAAAATAAAACTTTCAGTACCAATTCTTGTAAATTTATATATTGGTTCTACAGGAGATCCATTTATTCCATGTCCTAAAAGAGGTTCTTCCACAAACTTTTCCCACGTTCGCTGGTAAATTAAATTTCTACTTGCTGTAGAATCTTTGCGGAAGTTACTAGTAGCTTCAATAGTATTAGAATATGTATCAGTAATGAAATCTGTTACGGACGGTAGCGACAGTGTAGTGAAGCTTGTGAGGGCAAATAAAGCCAAGATAAATGCAATTCCTCTAGTTTTGCTTATTTTGATTAGAGAGCGTACAAATAGTACTATTAGTAAAGCTAACCAAGCATTACGTGTTTGACAAATCAGTATGAGAAAAGCACATACTGAAAATATGGGTAAAGTCCACCACCGCTGTTTAATATCTAGGACAATCAGACCAGCAAAGCCAATCGCAAAAGAAGAAACTGTAGGATGTGGAAAGAAAAATGTGTAACGGACTAATCCAGCAAATTTATGAGTCAAATAGTATGGAACTAAATAGTTGCTAACACTACTTAATTCATTTGGATCATACACTCCTTTATCTGTCAGCATCGCAAACAAGTTTCTGGGTGGAATCAAAAAAGGTTCTGATAGCACAAAATGAAAAAATAGCCACCATACAATCATCAAACAGATGATGCTTGAGAAAGCCCAAGCTACTGTTTGGAGTCGAATGCGAATGCTATGGCTTTGGACATACCAAAGCAATAACCCACAGCAACCCCATGCTAAAAATGGATTAAGTAACTCTCTAGGTGCAATTACTGGGGAGTTGTAGACATAAGTCCATGCTCTATAGAAAGCAAATGTAATAACTGAAATGACCTCTAAAGTGGGACGTGATAAGCGTATTTTCTTGTAAAAATATAGCTCGTATAGAGCGATACTAACTACCCAAAACATGGGTATGAGAGTCCAGCCAATAAACCACCAGAGGGGGATCAAAATAATTCCCCAGCAAACTACTCTCTCTGCTGGAGTTAAGACCTGCCAATGCAGCCAAATCCCGTTAAAGAGCCTATCTTTATCTGAGTATAAAGTTGTGTGTAAAGATACGTATCGTCTCATTACTTGATGGGAAGATTTTCTTGTTTGTATACGTATCTATCAGTCCGTGGTTCGACACCATTGATCACCAAACCGATAATGTGAGCGTTGTGTCGCATCAGTTGCTCTAGAGTTTCTTGTACCATGTAGCGATCGCTTACTTCTAACCGAACTACCAACAACACGTTAGTTACGGCTTTAGCCATCAAAGCTGTTTCACTAGTGGAACTCACTGGAGCGCTATCAACAATAACGTAATCATAGTTACCAGCAGTTTGAATAGCATTAAGATGCTTTTCAAATCCTCCACGGGCGATAAATTTTACCTCTTTGTGGTTTGCTTGAGGTATTGCTGGTAATATATCCAATCCTGGACTAATCTGTAATGGTTTCACCGATGTATCTGTTTGCGATCGCACAGTATAGCCAAAATCCCGGCTCAGCTTAGCCTTACGGAAATCACCATCCACTATTAGCACACGAAATCCCAGCAATACTAAAGCTTTAGCCAACTCCAGAGTTACTTTTGTTTTCCCTTCTCCTGGAGTAGAACTAGTCACCATCAGGCGCTGATTTTCCAACTCCATCAAGCTAATGGTGGAAGCCAGCCATTGAAAAGGTATTTCTGTTTCGGTAAATTTCAAATTGGAAGATTTGAAAATCGGAATCCTCCCCAATATAGGAAGTTGAATATCTTGCAAATCCTTTTGTTTGAGTCGTGAATTGCGAGACTCCAAAAAATAAATAAGGGCAAGGCTACCAAATATTGAAGCTAAAACACCACCAATAAACATCAAAGATCTTTTAGGACTTGTCGGTTTAAAATCAACAGTTGGTTGATCTAGAACTTGTACATTTGGATAAGCATCAAAAGCACTGATTTTGGACTGCTCTAGTTGAGCAAAAATTCCTTTGTAGACTCCTTCTGCGAAATCGTATTTCCGCTGTAGATCCGATAGTTGAGCTTGTTGGTTAGAAATTGCTCTGAGTTCAGTTTCAAACTTCTGTATTTGATTTTGAATTATTGTTGCTTGCTTTTGCAGCGCTTGACTCTCACTACTAACCTGGACTAAATCTACAATTAAGTCCATGGTGGCTTCCTTAAAGTTATTACCACCAAAACTAGTATCTAAACCTTCAGCCTTTGTCACCACGATAACAAGTTGTCTATTAAGTGCAGTTACAAGTTCTTGGCGTTTTTGCAATAAGGATATGAGATTGGGGTGTTTTTCAGTAAATACTCCTCTGCTGAGAGCAATATCAGAGTTGACTTCACTTAGCTTCTGTCGCAATACTTGGTATTCTTTATTTTGTGCCAAACGCAAAGAATTCATTGCCAATTGGGGAGTTAAGCGCAATTTTTGACTTAACTCTGTAGAACGAGTTGCTCTTGCTTGTGCTTCAGCAACTACCTGCGCTTGTGTTGTTCTCAATGTCTTGATGGCTTCTACCAGATTTGTAGTTTGCTCCTCACTACTGACAAGCCCCGTAGCTTGCTTAAAATCTGCCAGTCTATTCTTTGCTAACAGTAAGTTCTCTTCAGCTTGTTTGATCTGGGGTTGGTTGAACTGCTGCCGAGACAATGCTGTACCTTGGCGCAATTTATTCAACCGGGTTTGATAACTGTTAATTAGGCTTTCTGCTCTATGCTGAGCGAGTTCTGGTAGGGAAGCTGTAACTTTTAGTTGAATAGTTGTAGACAGATCAACAGGCTTGACTTTAAATAATTTTTTGTAACTCTCTAGACTACGATACTTGTCCTTTTCTGGGTCAGACAACCATACGGGACGAATGACATCATCACTAGTGATAATAGAGGTTTGAACATTTAACGGGTTGAGTTCGTTAGTAAAGGAAATACCTTGGTCTTTAAGTTGTCCTAAAGTTCCTAAACTTGCATCTAAGTTAGTTGTGGTATCTGGCAAAATCAGCTGAGCAGCAGATGTCCAAGTCCGGGGAAATATTCTGTCTATTAAAACTATTAAAATCCAAATTACAATATTTAGACTTAAAAGATAAAACCAGTACTTCTTGAGAATTGGGGCTGCCATTACAGATCCGCACCTTAGTTTTTATGAGTGTAGAAAAAAGAAATCGCTACCTAACTTAATCACTCAACTCTCAAACGAAAATCTTTGCTGCTCTTGTCACTAATCATCCGAGCATGTCTGCGAGTAAATTCCCCTACAGAAGGATTTCCTTGCGGGTGAGTTACTCCACTGGCTTGTTGCCAAATTTGTCTAGATGCTACACACATTTCATAAGTGGAAATCTCTCTTCCAGAAGATTTACTAATAGATTTTTTAACGTGATACCACTTTGTTTCCTTGCATTGGTCACACCAGAAAGCCTCCAACCATTCACCCTCTAAAGGGACTGCTGTTTTAGTGGCTACTAAAATCAGTGCATTGCGTCGCGCTATTCCCTTTTGTCGGAGTTGTTCGGTCTGATCGGCATACAATGCATACTTTTGACTCATACTATACAGATTACATCTATGAATTGGACAATAAATAGCCCGTCGCCTTGAGCGTTTCCGATTTTTGTGACACTGATTCTGCAATTCGCCCTCACTCATCTAGATAAAACATAGATATAAATAAGGTTACGTCGGAGTGACTGAGGTCACAAAGACCATCAAAGCCTAACTCCTAACACTAAGTTATGGATAATTCAGCTAAAAGCATGATAGTAACTGTATTTATAAGGAATGTATCTAAAGATAGATTAAAAGTCAACTAACTCTAATTAGATTTTTTTGCTTTTTTTAGTATTCAACACAGACATAGTTTCATTACTAAAATCTGGCATAATGTCAAAAATATAACTAAACTAAAATAAATTTAGTGCTGAGTATTCAGTAAAATCAAACACAAACCTATTTGAGCAATAAAGCTTTAAGGGCTGTTTGTGCAATCTAATCCCGCTGAGATAGATGAGGCAATTAGGTTAATAAAGTCATAAGGTTAGCAATTCGAGAAATAATGAGCCAGTGGTAAATCTCAAGTAAAGTACTTTGATCGAAACGATATAAGCCAAAACGATGTTTTTTGTTTTAAATCCTTAAATTAATTCAATTAACCGTATTTTTCAGTTTTTTTACTATTAAAATATACTTAACAATAATTTGCTGCTTTTACCTGATGTTTTAAGCTAATTTTTTCCACTTTCCACCCAATTCACAGTACTTAATCACCAGTCCCTTTTACTGTTTGCACTTTAGCATCAAGCAAAAGTCTTATGCCATATCTAAATTCTTAAATATGTAGTATTACGTTATAAATAGTTATATTAATAACTTCACTGTACAGAAAATTTATTACAGAATTTAATATTTTTTATACTTTAGTATTTATTACCTAAGTGTTTACTCGTAAATACCCTAGATATAGGATATATATATTTATTTATGTATAGGCCTATAATTACCGCTTTTAGACGCAAGCTAACGAATAGAAGAATGCCTCTTTCCCTACTCCCTATGTTTCTGGAGAGATAAGTGAGATTTTTGATAAAATTTAAGAATATAGCAAAAGTCATCCTTGAGCAGTTGCGATCGCTTTTAAAAGCCAAGCCTTGTAATACAAAAATTCAAATTTGAAACCAAGCAGTCAAAGCCACAGCCAAAGCATCTGCGGCATCATCTGGCTGAGGAATCTCATCTAAGTTCAATTCTCGTGCTACTGCTTCTTGCACTTCATGCTTATCAGCATTACCGTATCCAGTCAGGGCTTGTTTGATTTGGGCAGGGGTGAACTCCACATATGGGAGACGACGCTGGGCTAACACCAAAACGACTACACCCCGCGCTTGCGCCACGAGAATAGTACTTGCCATCCGATAAAAGAATAACTTTTCGATCGCAACTAAATCTGGTTGTAACTCTTCGATGACGGCGTGTAAATCGTCAAACAAGGTACACAACCGTTGTCCCATTTCAGTTTTTGCAGGTGTAGTGATTACTCCAAAATCCAGCATATCCACTGTTGTATCTTGTACCTTAGCTGAAATTTGATTGCAGGCAATTGCCCCAAATCCTAAAGTTGCTAGTCCAGGGTCTAATCCCAAAATTCGCTTTTTCATTAAATTTACTGAGAAAGAGGTTAAAGTATGGGGGTGTTAAATTAATTCGTAATGACGCGACGCTCCTGCGTCGCTAACGCTTCGCTATCGAGGACTCGCTACCGCTGCGCTAACGTAATTTGTAATTCGTAATGACGCGACGCTCCTGTGTCGCTCTAAGCGAAGCTATGCCGCAG
>NZ_JCACKM010000124.1:0-20719 GCF_059505385.1 Desmonostoc vinosum | reverse complement strand
CTAGGTGCTTTCCTCAGCTTATCTGCTTTGTATACCAATTAGATAGCTAGGGCCGCCACCACCACCGCCACCACCACCACCGCCACCACCGCCACCACCACCGCCACCACCACCGCCACCACCACCGCCACCACCACCACCGCCACCACCGCCGCCACCGGTACCACCGCAACCACCAAAGGTGAAAGAGCCAGATCTAGAAGAGCCAGATCCAGAACGGGAAGAAGAGGAGGAAGAAACTCCGTGCGAAGCCACACAAACCTTTGATGGCGGCACTGGACAGAATGCCTTGCAAGCCTACAATTGCGCCAATGTTTGGAACATTACAGGATTCAATTCGGGAACGCTAACAACCGGTTCAGGGATCAAGACATTCACTAATGTCGGCACTCTCATCGGAGGAGCGTCCAGCGATATCTTTATCTTCAGTCTTGGGGGTAGCTTAAGCGGCTCTATTGACGGCGGCGGCAGTGCCTTGCTCAATAGCTTAGAAGCGAGTCCGGGAAACAATGACTGGACAATTACTGGTAACAATACTGGAACTGTCACTAAGTTGGCTAGTGGATTTAAAAATATTGCCACTCTCCGAGGCGGATTAGGTGCTGATACCTTCACGCTGGAGGCTGGAGGCAGTTTAGATGGCAGCATCGAGGGTGGAGGAGGAGCTAACCTCAACACCATCAGAGGCAGTAATCAATCTCTGAACTTGACGATCGCTGGTGCTAACAGTGGTAGTGTTACAGGAGTCACTCTCGGCTTTACCAATATCGGTAATTTAGTCGGCAGTAGCAGCAACGACAACTTTACCCTGAATCTTGCGGGCAGCCTCGCAGGCAGCATTGATGGCAGTGGTGGCAACAACACCCTACAAGGTGCAAATATTAATACCACTTGGACAATCAATAGTGCTAATGCAGGTACAATTACTGCAATAGCAGGTGGCTTTAGAAACATTCAGGACTTAGTTGGTGGCACAGCCGACGACCAATTTATCCTAGGAGTCAATGGATCTGCCAATATCACTGGTGGAGGCGGTAACAATACCTTACAAGGGGGTAGTGTCGCAAATACCTGGACAATTACCAGTACCGATACAGGCAATGTTGATAATATTGCCGGGACAACTGAGTTTAGCGACATTGCCAACCTGATTGGTGGCGATAGCGATGACACCTTCATCCTGGAAAACGACAGTCAGATAGCAGGCGAGATCGCTGGTGGAGGTGGTAACAACACCCTACAAGGTGGTGATGTCAATAATACCTGGACAATTATCGACAACAATATAGGTGATATCACCAATAGTGGCGGGACAACTTCGTTTACGGAAATTGCCAACCTCATCGGTGGCGATCAAGCTGATACCTTCACTCTCGAAAACGACAGCCAGATCACAGGCGCGATTGTCGGTGAAGGTGGTAACAATACCCTACAAGGTGGTGATGTCAATAATACCTGGACAATTACGGCTGAAAATGCTGGGAATATCACCAATATTGGCGGCACAACCAACTTTACAGAAATCATCAACCTGATTGGTGGTGATGAAGATGACACCTTCATCCTGGAAAACGACAGTCAGATCGTAGGTGAAATAGCTGGTAAAGAAGGCGACAATACTCTCAAGGGCGGTAATGTCAAGAATACTTGGACAATTACCGATGAAAACACAGGTGATATTGAGAACAATGCTGGCAACACTAACTTTACAGAAATAGCCAACCTGATTGGTGGTAATAACAATGACACCTTTATCCTGGAAGCCGATAACCGCATCACAGGTGAAATTGCAGGTGGCGGCGGTAACGATACCCTAGAAGGCGGTAATGTCAACAATACCTGGACAATTACCGATAACAATGCTGGGGTAGTTGAAAATAGCGCAGGTAGAACAGAATTTAGCCAAATTGCCTATCTCACAGGCAATAATCAAGCTGATATATTCATCTTAGAAGACAATAGCCACATTACAGGGGCGATCGCTGGTGGTGAAGGTGCAAACACTCTCCAAGGTGGTAATGTCGAAAACAATTGGACAATTACGGCTGAAAATGCGGGTAATATCACCAATAGTGAGGGCACAACCAACTTTACAGAAATCGCCAACCTGATTGGTGGTAATGACGATGACACCTTCATCCTGCAAGCAGATAACCAGATCACAGGTGAGATTGCAGGTAGAGCAGGCGACAATACCTTAGAAGGTGGTAACGTCAACAATACCTGGACAATTACCAATGAAAACGCAGGTGAGATTGATAATCTGGGAGGTAGAACCGATTTTAGAGAAATTACCAACCTGATTGGCGGTAATGACAATGACACCTTCATCCTCGAAAACAATAAACACATCACAGGTGAGATTGCAGGTAGAGCAGGCGACAATACCTTAGAAGGTGGTAACGTCAACAATACCTGGACAATTACCGATGAAAATGCCGGGAATATTGCCAATAGTTCCGGGAGAACAGCGTTTACTGAAATTGCTTACCTCACTGGTAGCGATCAAGATGATATCTTCATCCTCGAAGAAGATAGCTACATTACAGGTGCGATCGCTGGTGGATTAGGTGAAAATACTCTAGAAGGTGGTAATGTCGAGAATAACTGGACAATTAACGCCGAAAATGCTGGTACAGTTGACAATGGCAACGGCACAACCGAATTTAGGGAAATCACTAACCTGATTGGCGGTAATAAAGAAGATACCTTTGTCTTTGAGGACAATGGCTTATTGAGCAGTGATGTTACCGTTGATGGTGGACAAGGCGACCCGAAACTAAATACCCTAGAAATCAATGCCGATACAGCACTTAATTGGGCAATCAGCCGTCAAAATGGCGGAGACGTGGAAGGAGAAGACTTATTCCTGGAATTTAGCAATATTGCCAACTTAAAAGGCAGTGCAGGTGACGATGAATTTAAGTTAGAAGATGCCACTGTAGATGGCACAATTGATGGACGTGCCGGAGTTAACATCTTAAGTGGCGGAATTACTGACACTACTAATACTTGGGTTGTTGATGGGATTAACAGTGGCACTTTCACCGCCATTAAAGATGACACAACTTATACCTTTGATTTCAGCAACATTCAAAACCTCAACGGTAGTGATGCTGATGATGTCTTCAAGCTACGCGGTGGTGTGCTGTATGGTTCAGGCTCGATTAATGGTGGCAAAGGTGACGATACTATCGAGCAAGAAGGCAGTGCCGATGATGATGATGATGACTTTACAACTACCTGGAACTTGACTGACGAAGATTCCGGTACAATCTCCGACTCTACCCCAGAAACCTTCACCGTCAATGGTGAAACCGTCACCACAGATTTAGTTCTCAGAGAAGGCTTTACCAACATTGAAAATCTCGTGGGTGGTGATGCCGCAGATGTATTTATTGTCAATGATGATGTCACCTTCACAGGCAATATTGACGCGGGTGATGGTGGCGACACAGTAATTCTCACTGGCACGGGAATAATTATCGGCTCAGTCAGTGGTGGTGATAATGCCGATGAAGTAGTGGATGTCATTGACTTTTCAGAAACCACTAACCCCGTGACTATCGATCTACAAGACATTAACTTCAGCGAATTTGAAGTCGTCATCGGTAATGAGGAAGACAATACTTTAATCGGTGCAGATCAACCCAACACTTGGGAAATTATCGGCGAAGATGAGGTAGTGATCGATAACATTACCTTCATTGGCTTTAATAACTTAGTCGGTGGTGCAGGTGTCGATACCTTTAACTTCACAGCCGCAGATGCTGTAGTGCAGATTGATGAGGAAGTACCACCGGATGCAACTGGTGATGTCTTTAGTTTGACACTAATTACAGGTAACTTACTGGCTAGGTTATTGGCGCGTAATCCTGAAGATGCAGTTGCAATCAGCGATGTCGAAGGCACGGCAATTACAGGTGATGAATCGAGTTTGATCGCAGGTAGCTACGGCAGACTCAATATTAGTGCTGATGGTACTTACGGCTATGCAGTGGAATTGTCCGATCCGGCTGTGGCTAACTTACCTGTAGGTGCTAGCCTGACAGAAACATTTAGCTACACTATTGAGCAAGGCACAACCAGTATTACCACTGAGTTGATCGTTACCATCCAAAACACTGCCAATGGTTTGATCATGACGGATAACGTCAATAGCATCGATATTACAGGTGCAGTAAGTGGTGGCGATGGCGATGATATCTTTAATTTTGCTAACGATGCCCTGATTGCAGCAATAATTGATAGCGATGCTGGTGGGGATATCTTTAACTTCGACGATACTGCTCAGGTAGCTGGTACAGTTGACGGTGGTGATAATCTTGCCGATATACCCGATGTAGTTGACTTCTCCCAAGCTATCGGAACGGTGGTAATTAACTTGGCTAACAACGGGTTTAACAACATTGAAACCTTTGTTGGTAATGGCTCTGAAACTACCTTAATTGCACTTGATACGGTTAACACTTGGACACTGGAGGATACTAATACCGGAAATCTCAGTCAATCTGGCTCTAGTAGTATCGAATTCAGCAATATTGGCAATTTAACGGGTGGTACAAATAATGATACTTTTAACATCAAAGGTACGACTCGGTTAGTTGATGGTCAAAAACAGACAGACTGGGGAGTAACAGGAACGATTGATGGTGGAGAAGGAAAAAACGCGATCGTTATCGGTGTTATCGACACCCCAGGTATTACTTGGGAAATAGAGGGTGGTAATGCCGGAAAAGCTTGGGATGAAATTAATCTGACTGGTACATCACCAGCCATCTTTAGCTCCGATAAAATCAACTTTAACAAACCTCATAATTTGTTTGATGGTCAAACTGTCTTATATGCTAACGATAGCAACAACGATATACCCGGACTAAAACGGGGTGAGTTATATAACGTCAGGAGAATTGACGAGCAGACTATTTCCCTTGTGGATAATCAAGGAAGAACAGTTACTGGGTTATCTTCGCCTGCCAATCTCGAAAAACATTGGTTAACTCAGCAAATTCACCTGAATTTCCAAAATATCGGCGACATCAAAGCTGGCGACCAAAATGATACTTTCTTCCTGCGTCCTGATGGTAGTTTATCGGGAACAATTGATGGTGGTGCTGGTAATAATAGCCTCCAAGGTAGTGATACAGCCAACATTTGGGATATTAACAACAACAATAGTGGACAGATATTCTCCAGCACGGAGTTAATCTTTGATGGTAGTTCTCCCTCCGTCGTGAATACTACCAACAATACTATTTCTTTCGCCTATGCTCATAACTTAATTACAGGCGATCGCGTTCAGTATCTCAACGGCATAGATCGAACAAACGGTAATATTGGCGAATTGGTTAATGGTAATTTCTATCGAGTCATTCGGGTAGATAACTTTACCATTCAACTAACCGATCTCAATAATCTAAATATTTTAATGTTATCAGCCGCAACTTTGGGTGGCAACAACAGGCTAATTAAAGCTACTACCTTCAATAGCGATTTCAGCAATATTGGTTCTCTCTTTGGTGGTGGTGGTAACGATTCATTCAACATCAACATTAATAGTAGAATTGCCAATATCTTCGGTCGCAGTGGCATTAATACCTTAAGACGAAATGCAAAAAGCACTTGGAATCTCACTGGAACAGATAGTGGTTACATCGATCTAGTTGGCGAATTTTCGCAAATCAGTAATCTCATTGGTGCTAATGCTGATGACACTTTTATTGTCAATAACAACGCTCGCCTGACTGGTAGCATTGATGGTGGCTCAGGGAACAATACCTTACAAAGTAATAGTGCCAATTTCGTTAATTGGGTAATTTCTGATCAGAATTATGGCATTTTACACGGTAAGAATGCTTCTGTGCCTCCTATCTTATGGAGTAACATTGATAATCTAATTGGTAGTAACAATGAGGATACTTTCAAGATAGTTAACCAAGGTGTGGTCTCCTCTATTGACGGTAAAGGTGGTAGTAATACCGTACAAGCATCGAATGTACTGAATGAATGGACGGTGAATAATACCAATAGTGGTAGTTTGACCCGGTTTGGCTTGTCTGACAACCCGATCACCAGTAATACAGGGCGTTCGGTTGAGAATAACACCCTATCAACACTTGCTTTTAATCCCAGCTTAAGAACCGGACAAGCCGTAACATATTCCCATAGCGTGCTAATTAATAGCTTCACGGGTTTAAGCAAAGATCAAACCTACTTTGCGATCGTCAAGGATGCCACACATATTCAACTGGCAGCAACAGAGGCTGATGCGCTTGCAGGACAGGCTATTAACATTTCTGATGCACCGCCTGGAACACAAACCTTAACAGACTTTAACACCTTTCCCCCTCGAATCATTGATTTTACCGAGTTATTTGTTACTGAGCCAGTGTTTACTGGCGCGAGACTCCTTTATCGTAATAACGGAGGAGCAGATGCTTTTGGACTGATTGATGGTCAAACCTACTATGGCATCAGCAGATTAGGGGGATCAGATCTAACATTCAAGTTAGCAGCCACTTTCCAAGATGCCCTAAACCGTATAGCAGTAATTAACATCAGCGATTTATCCAGCATTCGGAAACACTATTTCTCTCCTGTCGATGGTTTTTCAGCAACCATTAACTTTACGAATGTGGGCAATATCCAAGGAGGAACACAAAAGGATACCTTTACTCTGGCTCGTGGTACTTTATCAGGTGCAGTTGATGGTAAGGGCGGTAACGATGTTTTAGCAGTCAACTCTAATCCTGCCACCACCTGGACACTCACAGGCGTAGATACAGGAACGGTTACAGGTATCACAGGTGGTTTCAGTAATATTGCCAACCTGAAAGGCGGACTAGTAGTAGATACCTTCATTATCGGTGCTAATGGTCGTCTGTCTAGCGTCAACGGTATTGATGGTGGGGGAGGCTTAAATACTTTACAAATTGCTAATAATAATGGGGCTGCCTATACTTGGGAGATTACTGGGACTGACACAGGGAATTTACAAGGTGCAATTACGGGCTTTACTAATATAGGTAAGCTGATTGGCGGTTTAGGGGCTGATACTTTCATCTTCCAACCAGGAGGCTCACTGACTCCTGGTGGTAGTGTTGACGGCGGTGGCGCACCTAAACTGAATACCCTACAACTTAACTCTGCCTTAGCCCTAAGCTGGTTAATTAACAGTCAGGATGCTGGATTAGTTCAAGGGCAAAACTTCTTACTTCCTTTCAGTAAGATTGCTAACTTGAAGGGTGGTTTTAATACCGATAACTTCTTTATGAACAATGCTGCTGTCTCACCAGGAGGTACTATTGATGGCGGTGCTGGCGTTAACTTCCTCTTTGGTGGCTTTAGCGGTACAACTAATACGTGGATCGTTAATGGTATCAATAGCGGTATTTTTATAGTTCCTCAAACAACCTTTAACTTCAGCAATATTCAGAACCTCAATGGTAGCAATGCTGTTGATGTCTTCAAGCTACGTGGTGGTGTGCTGTATGGTTCAGGTTCAATCGATGGCGGCGACGGTGAAGATACCATTGAACAGGAAGATAATGTAGCTACTACTTGGACGTTGACAGGGGATGGTGCAGGGACAATTTCTGATGCAACGCCTGAAACCTTTACCGTCAATGGTGAGACAGTCACTACTAATGTACTGCTCAAAGATGGTTTCAGAAATGTTGAAAACCTGATCGGTGGTGCAGAAACAGATACCTTTAATGTTAATAATGGTGTTACCTTTACGGGCGATGTTGATGGTGGTGGTGGTAGCGATCGCTTTAATTCCATCGGTACAGGACGAATTACTGGTAGTATTAATGGCGGCAGCGATGGCTCTAGTAGTACAGATGTCCTGGATTTATCTGCCGTCACTGGTGCAGTCACCATTGACTTAAATAATTCCGCCTTCTCTGGGGTAGAACGAATCATTGGTAACGGTGCAAACACAACCATAATTGGCACAAACACCGCTAACACTTGGACAGTGAACGGTGCTAACGGCACAGTTAATGGTGTAACCTTTGCTAATGTGGGTAATTTGCGTGGCGGTAGCGACGTTGATACATTTAATATCCAAGCCACAACAAACCCAATTACGATTGATGCAGGTGCAGGTGATGATCGGATTAATTTAGGTAGTCTTGCACCCAATCTTGGTGGCACAGTTAATAATATTACTGGAGCATTAACTATCAGTGGTGGTGAGGGTAATGACCAGTTAACCATTGATGATAGTGGTGATACCGCCGCCAACACAGGTAATCTCACCGCCACTACGATTACAGGCTTAGGTACAAATGGCATCAGCTACGGCACAGTAGAAACCCTGAATATTAATTTGGGAAGTGGTGCAGATACATTCAATGTTCAAGCCACAAGTGCCAGCACCACGGTGAACGCAGGTGCAGGCAATGATGTGATTACCGTTGGTAGTGCTACACCTGCAACTGTAAATGCGATCGCAGGTGCTTTAACCATCAATGGCGGTGCTGATAGTGACACTGTAACCATTAATGATAGCGGAGATACCACAGCTAATACTGGCACATTAACCGCCACAACTCTCACAGGCTTAGGTACAAATGGCATCAGCTACGGCACAGTCGAAAACCTGAATATTAATTTGGGCAGTGGTGCAGATACATTCACCATTCAAGCAACAAATGCTAGCACTACAACTACAGTCAATACCGGTGCAGGCAACGATGTGATTACTGTAGGTAGTGCTACACCCGCAACTGTAAATGCGATCACAGGTGCATTAACCATCAATGGTGGTGCTGACACTGATACCGTAACTATTAATGACAGTGGCGACACCGCTAACAACAGAGGCACGTTAACCGCCACCGCAATTACTGGCTTGAGTTTCGGTAGTATCACTTACGGCACAGTGGAAACCCTGGATATTAATCTGGGTTCAGGTGCGGATACATTTACCATTCAAGCCACAAGTGCCAGCACAGTCACAACAGTAAATGCAGGTGGTGGTGCAGATACCTTAAATGTAGAGTCTGTCAGCAGTGCAACCACAGTGAATGCAGATACAGGTAATGATGTGATTACTGTAGGTAGTGCTACACCCGCAACTGTAAATGCGATCGCAGGTGCATTAACCATCAATGGTGGTGCTGATACTGATACCGTAACTATTAATGACAGTGGCGACACCACAGCCAACACAGGCACGTTAACCGCCACCGCAATTACTGGCTTGAGTCCCGGTAGTATCACTTACGGCACAGTAGAAAACCTGAATATTAATTTGGGTGCAGGTGCGGATACATTTACCATTCAATTCACAAGTGTCAGCACAGTAACAACAGTAAATGCAGGTGGTGGTGCAGATACCTTAAATGTACAGTCTGTCCGCAGTGCAACCACAGTGAATGCAGATACAGGTAATGATGTGATTAATGTGGGTAGTGCCGGAACAGTCAATGAAATAATAGGTGCTTTAACCATTAATGGTGGCGCTGACGCTGACACCGTAACTATTAATGACAGTGGCGATACCAGAGCCAACACAGGCACGTTAACCGCCATCGCAATTACTGGCTTGAGTCCCACTCTTATCGCTTACGGCACAGTGGAAAACCTGAATATTAATTTGGGTGCAGGTGCGGATACATTTACCATTCAATTCACAAGTGTCAGCACAGTAACAACAGTAAATGCAGGTGGTGGTGCAGATACCTTAAATGTAGAGTCTGTCCGCAGTGCAACCACAGTGAATGCAGATACAGGTAATGATGTGATTACTGTAGGTAGTGCTACACCCGCAACTGTAAATGCGATCGCAGGTGCATTAACCATCAATGGTGGTGCTGATACTGATACCGTAACTATTAATGACAGTGGTGACACCGCTAACAACACAGGCACGTTAACCGCCACCACAATCACTGGTTTAAGTCCCGGCACTATCACCTACGGCACAGCAGAAACTCTCAACATTAATTTGGGTGCAGGTGCTGATACATTTACCATTCAAGCCACCAACAGCAGCACCGCAACAACAGTAAATGCAGGTGGTGGTGAAGATACCTTAAATGTAGAGTCTGTCAGCAGTGCAACCACAGTGAATGCAGATACAGGTAATGATGTGATTACTGTAGGTAGTGCTACACCCGCAACTGTAAATGCGATCGCAGGTGCATTAACCATCAATGGTGGTGCTGATACTGATACCGTAACTATTAATGACAGTGGTGACACCGCTAACAACACAGGCACGTTAACCGCCACCACAATCACTGGTTTAAGTCCCGGCACTATCACCTACGGCACAGCAGAAACTCTCAACATTAATTTGGGTGCAGGTGCTGATACATTTACCATTCAAGCCACCAACAGCAGCACCGCAACAACAGTAAATGCAGGTGGTGGTGAAGATACCTTAAATGTAGAGTCTGTCAGCAGTGCAACCACAGTGAATGCAGATACAGGTAATGATGTGATTACTGTAGGTAGTGCTACACCCGCAACTGTAAATGCGATCGCAGGTGCATTAACCATCAATGGTGGTGCTGATACTGATACCGTAACTATTAATGACAGTGGTGACACCGCTAACAACACAGGCACGTTAACCGCCACCACAATCACTGGTTTAAGTCCCGGCACTATCACCTACGGCACAGCAGAAACTCTCAACATTAATTTGGGTTCAGGTGCGGATACATTCAATGTTCAAGCCACAAGTGCTGCTACCACAACTCTCAACATTAATTTGGGTTCAGGTGCGGATACATTCAATGTTCAAGCCACAAGTGCTGCTACCAGAGTGGGTGGAGGTGTGGGTGATGATACTCTGAATGTTGGTAGTCCCGAACCGACAATAACAGTCAATGCAATAGCAGCTGCTTTAACCATCGATGGTGCTGCTGGTAGTGACACCATAAACATCTATGACATTGGCGACACCACAGCCAACACAGGCACATTAACTGCCACCACAATTACTGGTTTAAGTCCCGCTACTATCACCTACGACAGAGCAGAAACTCTCAACATTAATCTGGGTGCGGGTGCAGATACATTTACAGCCACGGGAACAAGTGCTATTACCACAGTGAATGCACGTGCGGGTAATGATGTCATTTTTGTTGGTAGTCCCGCACTGACAACAACAATCAATGCAATAGCAGCTGCTTTAACCATCAATGGTGGTGCTAATAGTGACACCATAAACGTCACTGACCTTGGCGACACCACAGCCAACACAGGCACATTAACTGCCACCACAATTACTGGCTTGAGTCCCGGTAGCATCACTTACGGCGGTGCGGAAACCCTGTATATTAATTTGGGTTCAGGTGCGGATACATTTACAGTCACGGGAACAAGTGCTATTACCGGAGTGGGTGGAGGTGAGGGTGATGATACTCTGAATGTTGGTAGTCCCGAACTAACAACAGTCAATGCAATAGCAGCTGCTTTAACCATCGATGGTACTGTTGGTAATGACACCATAAACATCAATGACATTGGCGACACCACAGCCAACACAGGCACATTAACTGCTACCACAATTACTGGTTTAAGTCCCGGTAGTATCACTTACGACAGAACAGAAACTCTCAACATTAATCTGGGTGCGGGTGCAGATACCTTCACTGTCAGCAGTACCAGGGCTGCAACCACGATTAATGCAGGTAACGGTAATGATACTCTGAATGTAGAAGCTATTAGTAATGCCACAACCCTGAATGCAGGTGCAGGTAATGATGTCATTAATGTTGGTAGTGCCGGAACGACAACAGTCAATGGAATAGCAGCTGCTTTAACCATTAATGGTGGTTCGAGTAGTGATATCGATACCCTCGGAATTAATGATAGCAGTGATACCACAGCCAATACAGGCACGTTAACTGAGACTGCGGTGACAGGATTAGGTATGACAGGCGGTATCACTTATCAAGTAATTGACAATTTAAACATCAGATTAGGTAGAGGTAACAACAACTTTACTATTTTCAGTACATTTCCTAGTACTACAACCTCTGTTTTTGGTAATGTGGGGGCAGAGACATTTAATGTGCGCTCTATCCGCAGCACCACTAACATATTTGCTGGAGGCGGCAACGATATCTTCAATGTCGGCTCTCTTGCACCAAACTCTGGGGGTACAGTTAACAGCATTTTAGCCTTACTCAATCTCAATGGCGAAGCTGGTTTTGATATCTTCAACCTAAATGATAGTAGTGATGGCGCGCCTAACTCCGGCACAATGACAGCCAACACTATCACAGGCATAGGTATGAGTAATGGCATCAACTACACATTCTTAGAAGCCATCAATATTTTCCTGGGTTCCGGTAGCGATATTTTTAGGATCAACAGCAAAGCACCAGGTAGTAATATTTTTGTTGATGGTGGGCCCGCAATTGACTTTATCGTTGATTTGACCCTCTCAGCTACTATCGTCAACCCATGAAGTTTTTCATCAGCCCATACATAAACTGCATAAAGGTGACCTCATATCTCTACTCAGCAACGCGCACATTACAATTGTTTGACTTTTGCCACAAACCATGAACTGTGTCACCAGGCACATTAGCAGTGAGAACTACCTCACCTTTGGCATTAACTACCCATCCCGTAGCTTCAACAATAGTTTCTGGACTGGATTGAATAGAAACTCTACCCACACTTTGATTGGAGTAAGTTTTACTAACGGTGTCGAGAGTTATCCAGTCTGCCAGAACAGCATCAGATTTGAGGGGTTCTGTGGGATTGGCAGGTACACCACCGCGACCAGTAATAATAAAACTGCTGGGATTTCGACCTGCAACTGCTTGGCATCCTTGGGCTAACTTTGGTTGTGTCGTTTGAGTTGGGACGTTGATTACTCTTTGGTTCGGGTCGATATCGGGGGTAATGATTTCAACTTTGCCATCTAACCCAAACTCAGAACTGGCGGTAATGTCACTAAAATTGCTCGGTTTTTCTCGATATTGTGTACCTATGAGCCGAAAAGCATTGATATCAATGTTGCCACCTTTACCTGTGAAAGCGTTCGCGCTAATATCGCTATTTTCACCAGGAACAGCAACAATGAAGCCATTAGGAATATTGATAGTTATGTTGCCGCCATTCCCGTTTTTTCCGGCAGTCCCTGCGGTAGTCGATATCTGACTATTACGGCGTAACGATAACAAGTTTTGTAATTGCAGTTGAATATCGCCACCATTGCCTGATGTGGTTGTAGCAAGTAATTTTGCTTGATTATCTAAACGGATCTCATTTGCTGTAATGTACAAATTACCTGCATTAGCATTTCCTAAAGCACTCACAGTTACTTGAGCTTGATCATCTACAATTAACTGTCCTGTGGTAATAAATAAAGAACCAGCATTACCATTACCTCGACTGCGGACAAACAAACCACTGGTATCCCTACCACCTGATGCTGTTCCGCTCAGTTTCACAAACTCAGAAGCATATACGCTCAAAGTACCTCCGTTACCCTGGCTGTCATCAAGAGTACCTGCTGTTACTTGTGCTTCGTTTTCGATTATCAACTGCCTTGTATCAATGATTAGAGAACCAGCATTTCCACTACCTCCAGTCTGAGCAAACAAACCACTAGACCTGCCTGTGAGTTCTGAAATTCCGTTGAGTAATATAAAATCTGAGGCTACCACTTTTAAAGTTCCACCTATGCCTTCGCTTTCCTTGCCAGTGGCAGCAGAGATATTTCCCCCATTCTCAACAATTAATCGTCCTGTTTGAATTGTTAAGTTGCCTGCTGCGCCTTTACCAAAAGCGTCAGCAAACAAAGCACTGGGGTTGCCAGATTTATCAGTTCCAATCACACGCACAGAGTCAGCAACTCTCACATCTAAATTTCCTCCAGTCCCGATATCTGTAGTAGAAGTTGATAATTGTGAGCCATCTTTGATGGTTAACTGTTCTGCTTGAATAAAGATTCCTCTACCATTTTGCTCTCCTGTAGTTTCTGCAAAAACTAGAGAACCATCTGCGAATGTTATGTGTTTTCCCTGTAGCTGAATATAACCACCGCCAGAGCCATTGGCATCGATACCAAAAGTGTTATTGAGCGATATGTCTGCCAATTCTACATTCTTAGGAAAACTCAGAGGCTGGGTTTTACTATCAAGGTTTATTCCGATTGTTCCTTGTCCCAGGATTCCTCCCAAAGCAATCTGACCACTCTCTGCTTGTAGATATCCATACCCTT
The DNA here is from genome assembly GCF_059505385.1 of Desmonostoc vinosum. Lineage (NCBI taxonomy): Bacteria > Bacillati > Cyanobacteriota > Cyanophyceae > Nostocales > Nostocaceae > Desmonostoc > Desmonostoc vinosum. The sequence goes on along the minus strand of NZ_JCACKM010000124.1, from coordinate 6,516 downwards.
CGCTATTATCTAGGTTGAGATTACCACCCACCAACGCCAAGGTTTTACCAGGGTTGACTCCCAAAAATCCCTGTACATCAATTTTTCCCGCAGTTCGACCAAATTGCAGCCCAATTGGCACATTCACTGATAGCAAAGGTGTCGTTCGGGGAGCAGTTGCACTAAAGGTGGCATCAGTAAACTTGATGGCGCTAGCTGTACTAGATAAAAATGAACCATTCAACTCTAGTGTGGCTCCAGACCCAAAAAAAACTCCGCGAGGATTAATTAAAAATAAATTAGCATCAGAACCAGAGACTTGAATTCTACCAAGAATTTCAGAGCGATCGCTACCTGTAACTCTTACGAAAAGATTCTGAATATTACCATCAGGAGAAAAACGAGCCGTCCGTCCTTCGCTAACATTAAATTCTAGGAAACTGTGGAACAAATTGTTGCCACGAGTTGCCCCACCCGTTAACAGTTCAGTCGAATCATCAGGATTATTTGGTTCGACGCGAGAACTTTCATCTCCTAGTGTGTTATCAGGAATAATTTTACTCTGGGCAAAAGCATAATTTGTCAGCGGTGAGGCAACAGGAAATAAGCCTAAGCCAATGGTTAACGCCCCAGTAATTCCTAAAGCATTTATTAAACTCAGTTGCCAAGAGCAATGTTTGCTGCTTTGAGTCATGAGTTCCCTATTGAATTTAAAACTCTTCTACTGGCACTACACGAATAAAAAATGCAACAAATTTTCTTGCGGGGTGGGCATCTTACCCGCCACAGACAAGCTAGATGCCCATCCTACAAGAAAAGAGGTAATGCACTATTTTAAATCGGTTGCATCACTACACTAAAATTCATCCTATCAAGCAAAATTGAAAGTAGATTGAAATATGCCTCAATTACTGCTTAGGCTTTTGTTGGGCTTTTTTGGAAAAAAGCTTTTGTAGTTGTTGTACTACTTTATTTAGTACACCAAGATCTGGTGCAATTGAAGCCTTGTCATGGCCTGAACGGGGTTTGAGGATTGGTGGCCTCTTCGGAGCATCTTCAGACATGAAGTAGATAGGTACTAAGGCATACTTGTCAAAAGATGCGATCGCCATCTCATTTTTCATCAAAAGATGCGCTAGTTCTAATATAAAAGTCATATCTCAACTTCCCTCTTCCACAAAACAGCAATTAAGCCAAATGCTTGGATTTGTCAGTTGCTGCCAACTCACAAACCCATAGTAGGATGCCAAGACTACGGAGCCTGTCTTGAGCCAAATTTTTGTCTTTCGATTATATCTACAGCTACTTTCTGAGTTTTATGCAACTACGAACAATTTGTTACATAAGTTGATAATCTAGTAGAGTGTTGCTTGAGTGTTTGCTCCAATTTGCAATTCCAATAGGTAATGTTTTAAATTTTACTAACATTATACTTTTGAGTCAGTATATTGTTAACTGAGCCGAGTATTTGGGAACTATTCATACAGTTAATACATACACTATCTCCACAAGCATTGCTAGTCAAGAGGATGACGCTAGCTGAACAAGCGATTAAACTGTGGATAATGTCAAACGATTGTTGCTTTTAGCAACATAAATATATAGGTTTTAATGGTATTGTTAAAGATTGCTAAAATTTTATTTTGGTATAAATACTAACTATGTCAGTGCATCAAGGCAGTTGTGAGGAGTCCGCCGATTTAATTATTGGAGTTCGCAACCAAGAAAATCGCGACTTACAACCAAGTTCCCCTCCCGTGGTTACTCTTGCCACAAGACAAGGAACTATTTCGTCATTTCTAGCTCCCTTAACTCAAGATACCTTTAAGCAAGTCGTTAAGGACGTCGAGCAGAAATTGCAGATTGTTCATCAAACTCTGTCGATGCTAGATTCCCAGGGTTTTGAAAACATTCTGCAAGAAATGTTACATTCAATCACTCTCAAAACAGGGGAATTACTAGGAGCAGACCGGACAACAATATTTTTATTAGATGAAGGAAAAAAAGAACTGTGGTCAATTGTAGCTGAGGGAGAAGGCGATCGCTCCTTAGAAATTCGCATTCCTGCCGATAAAGGCATTGCTGGTGAAGTTGCCACTCTCAAGCAAGTTATTAATATTCCTTATGATTTTTATAATGACCCGCGATCGTTTTTTGCTCAAGAACAAGAAAAAAGAACTGGCTATCGTACTTACACAATGTTGGCTTTGCCCTTATTAAATGAACATGGGCAATTAGTTGCAGTTGTCCAACTATTAAATAAATTAAAATGTATTAATAATCCTCATACTCCACTGGGAGAACGCGTTGATACTAAAGGTTTTACCAGTGTTGATGAAGAATTATTCCAAGAATTTGCTCCATCAATTCGCTTAATATTAGAATCATCACGCTCCTTTTATGTAGCCACCCAAAAACAAAGAGCAGTAGCAGCATTGATGAAAGCGATTAAGTCACTTTCTCAAAGTAGTTTAGATTTAGAAGATACCCTCAAACGGGTGATGGATGAAGCCAAAGAATTGATGAACGCCGATCGTAGTACATTATGGTTAATAGACCGCGATCGCCATGAATTGTGGACGAAAATTACTCAAGACAATGGCTTGACAAAAGAGTTACGAGTCCACATCGGTAAAGGCTTTGCGGGGATAGTAGCGGTTTCTGGCAAGACATTAAATATTCCCTTTGATTTATACAATCATCCTGACTCAGATACAGCCAAACAAATTGACCAACAAAATGGTTATCGCACCTGTAGTTTATTATGTATGCCAGTTTTTAATGCCGATCAAGAATTGATTGGTGTTACCCAATTAGTAAATAAAAAGAAATCAGGAGATTTTTTAGCTTATAATCCTGCTCATTGGCCAAAAGCTCCTGAATGCTTCCAAGCTAGCTTTGACCGCAATGATGAAGAATTTATGGAAGCTTTTAATATTCAAGCGGGAGTTGCATTACAAAATGCTCAATTGTTTGCCAAAGTCAAGCAGCAAGAACAAATGCAGCGAGACATTCTGCGAAGTCTTTCCAATGGTGTGATTTCCACTGATAAAACAGGAGCAATTATTGCTGCTAACGAAAGTGCTAAACGCTTGCTAGGATTAGAACCAGAAGACCGTTTAGAAGGTAAATTAGTTTGTGATGCGATCGCCATTAAAGAAAGCGACTTTAGCAAGTGGTGTCAAGATGCTTTACATGCAACCGACTTCAAAAGTCGCCAGCAGTATTACCCAGATCGCACCCTCATATCAGGTGGTACAGAACAACATAGTATTAATTTATCGATTAACACAATAGCTGATGCTAGCGATCAACAACAAGTGTGTGGGGCACTAGTTGTGATGGAAGATATTAGCGATGAGAAGCGCCTTAAAAGTACAATGTATCGCTACATGACTCAAGAATTAGCGGAAGAATTGCTCAAATTGGACGATGCTAAATTAGGAGGCGATCGCAAAGAAGTTTCGATATTATTTTCCGATATTCGTGGCTATACCACTTTGACAGAAAACCTAGAAGCAGAAGAAGTGGTAAGTATGCTCAACGAATATTTTGAATCAATGGTAGAGGCAGTTTTTAAACATAAAGGCACTCTTGATAAATATATTGGTGATGCCATTATGGCTGTATTTGGTTCTCCTTTGCCTTTAGAAGAACACGCTTGGATGGCTGTGCAAACATCACTAGAAATGCGCGATCGCTTGCACGAATTTAATCAACGTCGCCACGCAGCTAACAAACCAAAAATCAGCATAGGCATTGGCATCAATTCCGATACAGTCATTAGCGGTAACATTGGCTCTAGTAAACGTATGGAATTTACTGCGATTGGCGATGGCGTCAACCTTGGTTCTCGACTAGAAAGTGTCAGCAAACAGTATGGTTGTGACATTATTATTAGCGATAAAACTTACAAACCCTGTCAAAACGAGGTCTGGGCTAGAGAACTAGATTATATTCGCGTCAAAGGCAGAAATGAGCCAGTTGCCATATACCAATTAATTAGCTTACGTTCCGATCCAATTAGTAGCCAAAAATTACAATTGATTGAACACTATCACGAAGGACGTAAGTATTATCTCAATCGCCAATTTAGATTTGCCAGAGCTGAATTTGCCAAAGTTTTAGCGGTCGATAGCAATGATTTAGCCGCTATGTTACATCTGCAACGTTGTCAGTATTGGTTACAATCACCACCAACAGAATCAGATTGGGATCAAGGCGTCTGGACATTTAAAGAAAAATAATATAGATACTCACTATGGCGCGTATCTAGTTCATTAATATTCCATAAAGATTTTTTTAACTAGTTCTGTGGGTTTAAGTCCCCCGGTTCTATAATCGGCAAGTTTTGTGTTGGGGTTAAATCCCCATTACAAAACTTAATTACGAATTACGCGCTTCGTAGCGTAAAGCCTGCGGCATAGCTTCGCTTAGAGCGAGTCTTCTCCCAAGGGGAGACGCCAAAGGCGAACGAGCGTCATTACGAATTACGAATTATTTAACCTTGAGGTTTTGCTGCCTCAACCATGAGTTCCGACGGACTGTAATTATCAGTAATTACTTGCGGACACCGCATACAAGCCGCCTTTCCTTCCTGTTGCCACCAACGACAATCTCGACGTATGGAACAGGGTGGTAGTCCTTCTGCAACCGTAGGCAGTTTTTCGACGATTTGCATCGCTAAACGACAATCTTTACCATCAAAATGCTGGCAACCTTTAGCCGCGCAGGGTGCTGCTGTCCGAAAGATTTCAGCTGGTGTAACTGGACTAGCTTTTGCTATGAGTTCATCTGTAACAGGTAATGGCTGTCTGAGATAAGCTACATGGGGTTCTGTTACTGTCCCACTGATTAAACCAAAGACAACACTATCTGGCATTTCAGGTCTAGCGCTGGGGCAAAGCGTAGTCTTATTAGCATCAATGTTTTCCATTGATAAAACCTCAAAATAAAAGTATTTTTAAACTTGAAAGCTTGTCATTAACAGTTATCAGTTACCAATACATCTGATAACTAATAACTGTTCACTGATTTAAGCTTATAGCGTTTCTAATGGTAAAGGAGCAATTAACCCAACTATAATTGGTGGGCAAATTGGTTTAATACCAAGGACTATTGGTGGTTTAACAATTTTACTAACTGTTGTTAAGCCACCAGCAATATTTGTAGTTTCTGCATCAGATAAACTCAGCAAATCATCTTCTGAATGTAAAGCTGAGTTGCGTCTTGCTAATGCATTTTCTACTGCTTGGTCAAGCAAGTCTGAAATTTCGATTTTTTGTCTTCCTTCCATGTGTATGTCCTTCCATCAGTTGGGAAATTATTTAGTTTCGATACCTTTGAGCTAAGAATAATTAGAGATTTGGTTGAGCTACATTCTCGCCTAACAAATAGTTGAAGTGTTAGGCTGATTACTTGAACTCAATCAAACTTGTTACTATTAGCGTTGATTGAAGCATTACTAAACTAGTCAATACGCCAAAATATGTTTATAAATAAAAAATCAACTAGTATGAATGATACATACCTAAATATTTTATTTAATCGCATTTATAAATAGCGTTAGTGCTTGATTTAGTATTAACATTGTAGACACAAGTAAAATGATTTAGTTAAAATCCAAAAATTTAGATTGAAGATAAGTAAACCAATTATGTCTCTAAATTTTTATAAACTTTGCATAAAACTTATCTGCTACTGTTGAGAATGACAGTTTTTTTAGGGTGAATATTGTTTAGCATCGATTTTAGGCAGTAAAAACCTGATCCACGCTTTTTATTAAAAAGTAGGATATTCCTCACAAGAGGGTGAGGTTTAGTGCTTTAAATAAATTTTGATAAAAATTAAATTATTTATGTCCCACATTTTGCAGAGCATACGGAACTTGCTTAGCTAAGTCTAGCCCCAAGAAATAACAATGAAAAGCGCTATCTGATGAAATAATTAGAAAAAATTAAGATTTTTCATTTATTTGGTAACTCCGAGATCTGGAACACATACTCAATTTCTTTAACAAAATACATTAAGAATATTAAAACTGAGAGCAAAATTTTTGTTATTAATTTTCGGTTTAGTGTTTTTTTGGTGCTAAAATCTACGACTGTAGATGAGATACAAAGTGCTGTAGCTGTGAAACAAAATCTCAAACCAAGGATTGCTTTGCTTCGTGAAAAAGCAGGGCTTACCCAGCTTGAACTTTCACGTCTTGTTGGCGTGACTGAAAGCACTATCCAAAACTGGGAAAGTGGCAGAACTGGGACAGATCATATTGAGAGAGTTATTCGGTTTTGCAAAGCTTTAAATTGTCAAGTAGAAGATTTAATTGAGTACGTAAATGAATCACCACAAGAACTTGTAGCACCACCAAATTCTTGAAGTGATATCCAACAAATATTGGATATTGATGAATCTTCTTTAACAGCTACCTATGAGAATAATTCGTAATGACGCTCGAGGACTCGCTAACGCTACGCTAACGTAGTTCGTAATGACGCGACGCTCCTGTGTCGCTCTAAGCGAAGCTATGCCGTAGGC
>NZ_JCACKM010000123.1:0-20809 GCF_059505385.1 Desmonostoc vinosum | reverse complement strand
GCCGCAGGCTTTACGCTAACGCTATCGAGGACTCGCTACCGCTGACGCTCGTACCTCGCTACCGCTTCGCTAACGCTAACGTAATTCGTAAATGACGCGACGCTCGTACCTCGCTACCGCTGACGCTATCGAGGACTCGCTCTAAGCGAAGCTATGCCGCAGGCTTTACGCTGCGCTAACGTAATTCGTAATGACGCGACGCTCCTGTGTCGCTACCGCTGACGCTCGTATCTCGCTACCGCTTCGCTAACGCTAACGCTATCGCGGACTCGCTACCGCTACGAAGCGCGTAATTCGTAATTAAGTTTTGTAATGGGGATTTGACCCCAACACAACACTTGCTGATTAGAGAACCAGGGGACTTAAACCCACGGAACTAGTTAAAGTAGAGGAGAAAAAGAGATCGAGGGAATGGGGAATTGGGAATTGGGGTACTGGAAATTAGTTATTTCTCCCCCTGCCCTCATCCCCCAGTTGGTGAGCGAAGTCGAACCACATCTCCCTCGTCTCCCTCATCTCCTCCCCAATGAGTACCTCAAAATCTCCTAATATCCTCTGGGTGCAAGTTTGGGTGTTGGCTGCGGTGCAAGGGGCAATTACCCTCACCTGGTTGATATACGGTCTTTATTTGCCCCGACTTCTGACTCAGTTTGGTTTTCCTGCCTCTTTGGCAGTTGGTATATTGATCATAGATAATGCCTTGAGTGCGGTGATGGAACCACTAATGGGTGGACTTTCTGATCAAGCTAAACGCTGGATGGGAAGTCGATTTCCTTTTATTTCGGTGGGTGTAATTCTGTCAGCGACTTTGTTTATTGCAATACCATGTATTGTGGTTTTTGTCCAGCCAACTGATATTATGCGATCGCTTTTACCCCTGACTTTGATCGCATGGGCGTTGACAATGACGGTGTTTCGCAGTCCAGTTATTAGCTTGTTAGCACAATCTGCTATACCAACTGAGTTACCTTTGGCTGTGAGTTTTGTTACCTTGGCAGGGGGAATAATTGCAGCTTTTAGACCCATTGCTAATAAGTTTATTTTTGGTTTGGGGCCGGTTTTGACCTTTGCTATCGGTTCGTTTGTGCTGCTGGCAGCGGCGGCGATACTGCGGTTTGTTAATCCTCCAGAGGCACCAGTTGAACGACACTATGTACAAATAGTACAGTTGCCTTCAAAGGAATTAGCCTTGATTTTGGGAACTGGTTTCGGCGTGGCATGGGGTTCCCGATTTCTCATGGATACTTTAGGTAAAGTGCTATCAGCCGAGTTTAGTAATAGTAGTATTGACGTGCTAATGGTGTGGATTGGGCTAGCGATCGCTTTTGCTTCACTACCTGCTGGGGCTTTTGCTGTGAAAATCGGCAATCGCCAAGCGATGCTTGTTGGTGTTTGTGCCACTATTTCTGCATTGTTGCTCATAGTATACACAGGCTCACAGTTTCCCATTATAGCGATTATTATCGCTGGTTTTAGTTTAATTATCAATGGGGCAATTCCCTTCGCTTTGCGGTTAGTGTCTCAGCAATGGGCAGGATTAGGAATTGGCATGTATTTTGGTGGGTTTGCTGTAGCGATGAGTTTGTTTGCCCTGATTTTTCCCAAAATCCAGGAGTTTTCACCTTTTGTGAGTGCGATCGCAGGTGCATCGGCTTTTCTGTTAGCGGGTATTTGCATTGCCACTAGTGGCATTTTGGTAACACAGAGGGACGCAGAGGTATAGCGCAGAGGTTCGCGGAGGTATTCTCCTTTGCGTTCCTTTGTGTTGTAAATATCTACAAAAACTTATAGCAATATAATAACAATAAATCATCAGAAGTAACTAGATAATTCGACTCTCAGTAATCGAGAAAGTAATAAAGATCAATCTTGAACAATTAGTAACGAAACAGTATTTAGTTAAGAAGAGTTAAAGAATAATTTAACTGAGAAAAATATAATAGATTTAAGAGAAACTATAATTTTTTTGGGTTTTAAAAAAATCATCATCAAGTATCAAGATGATAATGATACAATCTCCCCAAAGGGGTTTTATTCCAATTCGTAATTAAGAGACTCAAACTTTATCTGAGTTTCCAGGTTACATTGCACTTATTACACATTTCCATTCCCCTATTTAAGAGATAAGCTTAGCCTATTTATATAGGTTGTGCTTTATTTTGAAGTCCCTAATTAAGCTGTAAGAGTTTACATTTTGTTAGGAACATTTCAGGATTTCTTGTAATACTGATCAAAATTTGCTGACAACTACAACATCAGAATTGACTCCTGTTATTAATAACATGAAAAGCATTTGTAGCCAAATCAAAACCAATGTAGCTATTGCTGCTGTCACTTCGATAGCAACTTTAGTCAACGTTCCCAGTGTTGATGCTGCTTCTTTTGATCTTGCTTGGAAAGGGGATCAAGGTTATTCAGCAAAAGGAAACTTTAGCTATGATGATAGTTATGTCGGAAATATAGTTACTAAAGATCAGCTAACTAATTTTGTTATTTCCTTCTTCAATCCCAAGGGAGATTTGTTGCAAAATTTCAAATACGAGTTTCCAAATTCCAGCAGTAATTTTAATTTCAACTTCGATCAAGTTACTAAGACTGTTTTACAAACAGGCAACTTTGACACAGCTAACGGCTTTGATTTAGGAATCGACTTTGCAACAGAAGTCACAGGATTATCTTTTTATACTTATCTTAATCCTGCTCAAGGATTGTCAACGGCTAAGATATTCTTGAAGGATGACCTTTCACCAGAAATATGTGACACATTTCCTAATTGTAGGCTGGATGTTGGCGGACAGTTAACGACAACGGTTGTTCCGGAACCCAGCATAATTTTAGGATTAGCGGTGGCTAGTTTTTTAGGTAGAGTTCTCAAGAAAAAATCAGCATCTGTATAAACATATCGAACACTCAAAAGTCCGTGTAAACCTGACCCTACTTAGCCAGGTATCCCTCCTTTGAGTAGGTTACGTTTTGCATACAAATTATTAAATCATTCACAATTTTTTTGTAGTGTTATGTTGTCGCCAAGCGTCTCACCCTTCTAGATTTTCGGCGCGTTAGGACTAGTGTCGATAACGCATCCTACTAGCGTGTCTAGTCTTAAATGTTGCATTAAAAAGAACTCTTGTGGGATGGGCGTCTCGCCATTGGTGTCAACTTAAGCTAGAAATAGCTTCGGTGTTGGCTTCCTCACCCGCCAAGAAATTTATTTCTTAGCTAATAGCTCAAGTCTACTTCAGTAGACTCAAAATCTTGGGGGATATTTAGTCATCTTCAGATGACTTTTGCTATCAGCAAGGAACTGAAGTTCCTTGCGGGACATCGGTTCTACGTTAACTTGACGCCAATGGCGTCTCGCCCGTCCGTAGCGGGCTTTCCGTCCCACCCCACAAGAAAACTTATTACATCATTTTAGCCTTGCCACGCCACTACTGGACTGTTTCAGCTAAAATAAATTCCTGACTCAAAATTGCATACCAAATCTTGAATATTCGCTACATTCATATAGAGCCAACATGGTCAAGCGGGAAAAATATTTTATAGGCTTTACCAATTATTAGATTGCGAGGTACTACACCCCAACAACGACTATCGTAACTATTTTCACGATTATCACCCAGAACTAAATACGATTCTGGCGGTATAGTGACGGGTTTTGCTAGGTAAGGCGGTTCCAAGCCTGATAAGCACACATCTATTAAAGTACGCTGTTTCTGGGTGAGATATTTGTCTTCTTTTAGCGGCTGACTATTGATATAAACTTGCCCATTTCTCAGTTCTACTTTTTCACCAGATAGCCCAACTATTCTTTTAATAAAAGCATCAGTATACTGTTGTTTTTTTAAATTTTCTGTTGGTAAAAAAACTATAATATCACCACGTTTTGGATCTTCAAAACGATAGCTGAACTTATTGACTAATATCCTGTCTGCTTCCCACTGGTTGGGAGTACCATGTAGAGTTGGTTCCATTGCTCCTGAAGGTGTCCAACGAGCTTCAACTACATATGTTCTCAGGAAAAATCCTAAACCTATAGACAACCAACTAGATATTCCGATAATGATTGCAATGGTTAATGCTAAATCTTTTGTTGGTTCACGGCGAACAGGAGAAAATACATAAGCAAGATATGCTATGTAAGCCAAGAGAATTGACGCTAGTAATCGAGAAAAAAACGAAACAATAACTATTAATACAATCGCCAATATTCCTAAGAACCACTTACCAATATAAAAGTGACCAATTCCTAAAAATAACTGAGAAAGGAACATCGCTAACCAAGGATCTTTACTTTGCTTACGTAAAGTTTCAAATTCGGGAGTATTTTTACTCTTAGCAGACCTGTAAGCATCGAAGAGATTCCATAACCAGAGAATAAAAATAGTACCTAAAATTCCAGCACCGCTGGTTATAACATTTGCTGTTGGACTAAGAACTACCCATAATGTCAATATATTGAGAGTAATCGTTATCAATATCAAAAAGTAACCTTTACTTTTTTTCCCTGTATATATTTGCCCTAAACCTGGAAGTATCTTGGATAAATTCACGGCTAGCCAAGGTTCTTTATTAGACATACAGCAGTTTGCAATTACGACTAAGACGGGAGATGAGGGGGATGAAGGAGAAGTCACCAATTCGCAATTCTCCATTCCCATTTTATGTACATAGGTAGGTAAATTTACATTAATACTACGGTTAAAAATTTGAATTATAAATTTCTGTGTTGGCAGTCTTTACAAAACTCCCCGTAATTGTGACGATTACGCTAGAATTGTTAAATGTTCTTTACAGAATAAGCAAATTAACCCCGGTTCTGTTAGAACAGCCTCGCAGATAAATGTAAGTAAGTCTAAATATAAACCCCCTCAAAAGTTCACCAAAAGCCTCTATGACGCTCCCAATTCGTAACGTCGCCATTATCGCCCACGTTGACCACGGCAAAACCACCCTGGTTGATGCACTTCTTAAACAATCCGGCATTTTCCGTGAAGGTGAAGACGTTCCGGATTGCGTCATGGACTCCAACGCTCTAGAACGGGAGCGGGGGATTACCATTCTTTCTAAGAATACAGCGGTTCGCTATAAAGAGACGCTGATTAATATTGTTGATACTCCCGGACACGCTGACTTTGGTGGCGAAGTTGAACGCGTCCTTGGCATGGTCGATGGTTGCATCTTGATTGTCGATGCCAATGAAGGCCCTATGCCCCAAACCCGCTTTGTACTGAAAAAGGCTCTGGAAAAAGGACTGCGCCCCATTGTTGTTGTCAACAAAATCGATCGCCCCCAAGCCGATCCTTATGGGGCAATAGATAAGGTACTGGATCTGTTCTTAGAATTAGGAGCAGATGAAGACCAGTGTGATTTTACTTATCTGTTTGCCTCTGGTCTAGCAGGTTACGCCAAAGATGACTTGGATGCAGAAGCGGTAGATATGCAACCGCTATTTGATGCGATTCTGCGCCATGTTCCACCACCTGTAGGTGATGTTAATAAGCCCCTGCAATTGCAAGTCACGACCTTAGATTATTCGGAGTATCTGGGACGAATTGTAATTGGTAGAATTCACAACGGTGTGATTCGTGCTGGACAGCAAGCGGCTTTAGTTACAGAAAAAGGCGATATTGTCAAGGCTAAAATCACAAAGTTGATGGGCTTTGAAGGACTCAAGCGGGTAGAGATGGAAGAAGCATCCGCTGGTTATATCGTTGCTGTAGCTGGTTTTGCTGATGCCAATATCGGAGAAACGATTACCGACCCGAACGAACCCCAAGCGCTACCCCTAATTAAAGTGGACGAGCCAACCTTACAAATGACCTTCTGGGTGAATGATTCGCCCTTTGCTGGTCAAGAAGGTAAGTTGGTAACATCACGACAAGTACGCGATCGCCTATTCCGCGAATTAGAAACCAACGTAGCTTTACGCGTCGAAGAAACCGACTCGCCTGATAAATTCCTAGTTTCCGGTCGTGGCGAATTGCACTTGGGTATCTTAATTGAAACCATGCGCCGCGAAGGTTACGAGTTTCAGGTATCCCAGCCACAAGTAATTTACCGAGAAGTTAACGGCCAACCTTGCGAACCCTATGAACTTCTAGTATTGGATGTACCAGCAGATGCGGTTGGTAGCTGTATCGAACGCCTGGGACAACGCAAAGGTGAAATGCAAGATATGCAACCTGGTGGTGGCGATCGCACCCAGCTAGAGTTTGTCATTCCCGCCCGTGGCTTGATTGGTTTCCGGGGTGAATTCATGCGGATGACTCGTGGTGAAGGCATCATGAATCACAGTTTCCTAGACTATCGTCAACTCTCTGGTGACATTGAAGCCCGCAACAAAGGCGTTTTAATTGCTTTTGAAGAAGGCGTCGCTACTTTCTATGCCATGAGAAATGCCGAAGATAGAGGCGTATTCTTTATTATTCCTGGCACTAAGGTTTATAGAGGCATGATTGTCGGCGAACACAATCGCCCCCAAGACTTGGAACTCAATGTCTGTAAGACCAAGCAGTTAACCAACCACCGCGCCTCTGGTGGTGACGAACTAGTGCAATTGCAAGCACCAGTGGAAATGAGCCTAGAACGCGCTTTAGAGTATATCGGCCCAGATGAATTAGTGGAAGTTACCCCCAAATCAATTCGTTTGCGGAAGATGGCGAAGAAGTTAGCAAAACGCTAAGCAAACACTTTTTACCTGATTTACAAAGCCCGCTTCAGCGGGCTTTTTGGTTTGTAAGACTAATTTGAAAAAATAATTACGACTAGTAGATTATTGTAGAGACGCGCCATAGCACGTCTCTGCTTACTATTCCCTAGCAATCACTATATCGTTAGACTTGATGACTGCATAAGCTTCTGTTCCCTCAGACAGTTCTAATTCCTCTGCTGACACTCTAGTGATCATCGAGGTTAACTCAACTTTGTGAACAATCTCTAGCGTCACCTCAGTATTCACTGCTCCTGTAATCACTCGTTTCACAACTCCCTTGAGGATATTACGGGAACTAACTTTAAGTGGTTTCTTTTGACTACCAACTTCTACATCAGCAATATCAGTATCCTCTTTGACATCTTCTTTGGTTGGTAATGATGTTGGTGCTGAGGAATACTTATTTAAACCACGAACTAGTTCTCGGAGGATCTCGGTTTTAGTCCGCTGAGACTGCTGGCAGAATTCCTCTAGAAGCTTTCGCTCCTCTTCTGATGTTTGAAATGTGATCCATCCTTGTTCTTTTCTTGGCATAATGTTACCAATTTATTTGGTACATATTTGGTTTTCTTGGTACGATCCTACCAAGTGTAAATCCTCGGAAACAGAATCTCTCTAAGGGTGGTTTTTTGATGAAAAAAAGACAATTTCTTGCCTTTTTGAGCATAACAATTATCAGTTGGCTTTTAGCAATTGGTTTGCCATTGGTTACTCCTTCTGCTGTAGTAGCACAGTCAAACGTCGGTTTGCTTGTGTCCGCTGCTGCTAGTTTAAAAGATGCGCTAGAAGAAATTAAGCCCATCTATCAACAAAGTAAACCAAATGTCAATATTAGTTATAACTTTGGGGCTTCCGGTGCTTTGCAGCAACAAATTGAGCAGGGGGCACCAGCAGATGTGTTTATTTCTGCTGCCAAAAAGCAAGTAGATGCTTTAGAACAAAAGGGTCTTTTGGTTCCCGGTAGCCGTGCTAATCTAGCCAACAACCGTCTTGTCTTAATTGTGCCAAAGAATGTTGTTGGCATTCGTAGTTTCTATAATCTTACCGATGCCAAGATTAAAAAAATTGCGATCGGTGAACCGAGAAGCGTACCTGCGGGGCAATATGGTGAGCAAGTTCTCAAGAAGTTGGGCATTTTTGATAAAGTCAAGTCCAAATTGGTTTTGGCTAACAATGTACGTCAAGTATTAGCTTCAGTAGAAAGTGGTAACGCCGATGCAGGTTTAGTTTACATTACTGATGCCAAAATCTCCGACAAAGTAAAAATTGTAGTTGCTGCTGACGATAAATTTCACTCACCAATTGTTTATCCAATGGCAGTAATTAAAAACAGTAAAAATATCCCAACAGCCAAAGAATTTTTGCAATTTCTATCAGGCAGCCAAGCCAAAGCCGTACTCAAAAAATACGGATTTATTGTATCTTCATAGTATGAAGAGGGAGTGAGGGAGATGAGGGAGATGAGGGAGCAATTTTCTCCGCGTCCCCGCGTCCCCCTGTCCCCGCGTCCTCTTCCCAATTCCCCACTCCCCACTCCCCACTCCCCATTCCTATTTATGCCGCTGCTGATGCCACTGCCATGCATGAGCAACGATATCTTTGATGTTTGGGTATTGAGGTTGCCAGCCTAAGATGGTTCTGGCTTTCTCACCACTACCTATGAGAGTCGGTGGATCGCCAGGACGGCGATCGCGTTCTTGGACTGGTATTACCTTTCCTGTCACCTGTTCGACAGCTACAATTACTTCTTTAACAGAAAAACCATTACCATTGCCCAAATTAAAAATTTCGCTATTGCCACCTTTTAATAAATATTCCAATCCCAAAACATGGGCGTCTGCTAAGTCACTAACATGGATGTAATCACGAATACAAGTACCATCGGGAGTGGGGTAATCAGTGCCGAAAATGGCAATAGATTCCCGCTTCCCTAAAGCTGTGAGTAATACCAAAGGAATCAAATGAGTTTCTGGGTTGTGATCCTCACCTAGCAAGCCACTGGGATCGGCACCAGCAGCATTGAAGTAGCGAAAGCGTACCGATTTAAAATCGTAGGCAGGATCAAAATCAGCTAGAATCCTCTCTACCATTAGCTTGGATGCGCCATAAGGATTGATGGGATTTTGAGGATGATCTTCTGGAATTGGTACAAATTGCGGTACTCCGTAGGTAGCGCAAGTAGAAGAAAAGACGAATTTTTTAACAGACGCCTCTAGCATCGCCTCTAGGAGAGTCAAGGTGCCAACAACGTTGTTGTGGTAGTATTTAGCCGGGTCAGTTACCGATTCTCCCACATAGGCATAGGCGGAAAAGTGCATCACAGCGTCAATACTGTGGGTTTTGAACAGATCGTCTAGCAAAGCGCGATCGCATGTATCACCAACTACAAGTTCTACCTGTAATATCTTTTCTACTAAATCGCGATGCCCATAAACCAAATTATCGAGTATCACCACGTCATAGCCTGCTTGCTTGAGAGCAAGTACCGTGTGAGAACCAATATATCCAGCTCCCCCCGTCACTAAAATGCTGGGTTTTCCAGGCGACATAGTTTTTCCTTTCAAGTGTAACTACTCAATCAATTTAATTGACAAACAGTCAGATTGAAACCCTCTGGGGAATAGGGAAGAGGACGCGGGGACACAGGGACGCAAAGAAAACTTCTCCCTCATCCTCCCCACTCCTCACTCCCTTCACAAGAATTGGTAACAAACCCAACGAGTAGGAACCATCCAAGCAAAGGCATACATATGGATGCTTAACCAGAAATTACGGTCTGGGGCTTGTTTTGGAGAAAGCTAAAAAAATTACAAATAAATAATAGTCCCAGTATCAAAAAATTGAACTAAAATCACTACGACGGTAGTCTTTAGGTGTGAGGTTGGAGAAATGTTAAGTCTGATAACAGTGCAATTACAGTTTGACGATAAACTAAATCCATTTTCCGAAACCTTGGGGTTAACCGCACCAGAAAATTTAAGAGTCAGTTAATCTATGTTTTCACTTTTAACTTGGGTACTAGTGTGGCTGCTGATTGGCACTGTTGCCTACTCTGTATTTCAGAGATTTTATCCTTCAGGAAGTTTTGTCGGGCGCTTATTTTTGGGGATTATTGTGGTTGTAATCGCACTAGCGTTTATTAACCCTAACGAAAGACCTGTAGCGTCGTTATGGAGTTTTATCTCATTCCCGCTCAAGCCTTTGGGAGCCTCGATTTTGATGATGCTCTTTGCTGCTCAAAAAATCAACAAAGGCGGGATAGATAAACCAGGAGGGTACTTAATAGGTTGGTCGCTGATCATTCTACTCTTAGCAAGTACACCAGCAGTCGCTTATCTCTTGTATAGAATACCTCTGGGAGGAACAGCAATGACAAATCAGATTTATGTAGCCAGCGCTGCACCAACATCTGCTGCAAACATCTCAGGTATAGCAAAAGACAGCATCTTTGCTAATAATTTGCGAGTGCCTCCCTACCTGTTGCAAAATCCTGAGGACATTCGTAGACGTAATTTGGAAATTGTAGATTTTGTACCTAGTGCAGAAACGCTACAATTAACAACCCGTGTTTGGGAAACTTATCTTGCCCAGATTTACAGATTCTTGCGTCTTCGCCAATCATAAGGCTAAAACAGCTATACAGAAAGGCCATCACCTGTACCCTAGTGTCTGGCCTTCCCAGCTAATCTGCTAAGTTGCACAATCTTTAGCCCCAGAAAAACGCGGAAACGCAATTTCAATGATTATTAGCTGATTTAGAAGTTTGAGTAGATGCCTGCAAGGCTACTTACTAATCGTTAAAGATAGCGTAACCTTTAGGTAAAGTAGAGTAGGGCGAACTGTGGAACTTCGGATAAAACATAGACTGCTGAGCAGTTAGCCTATGATCATAAGGTTGCAAAATTGCTTGAATGGCAAAATATCGACGAATTGTTAAACTTGGAGCTTATCTGCGTCCCCATTGGCGGGAGGCTACTTTAGGAGTTCTTGCTTTATTGTCTGTCAACGGGCTGGGCGTTTATATACCCTTGTTAATTCGCTCAGCTGTTGATCAGCTTTCGGCTAACTTTAAATGGAATCAAGTAATACATTACGTAGTCGTAATCGCTTTACTGAGTTCAGCCATGTGGTTAATGCGTATGGCTTCACGCATCTGGCTATTTGGGGTGGGGCGTCAGGTAGAATTTGACCTCAAACAACGGATTTTTGAACACTTGCTCAAGCTGGAACCAGCTTATTTTGCTAGTAATACCGCTGGTGATTTGATTAGTAGGGCTACTAGTGATGTAGATAATATCCGGCGATTGCTGGGTTTTGCCATCCTGAGTTTAGCAAATACAGTGTTTGCTTATACCTTGACACTACCAGTGATGTTGTCGATTAATGTGGATCTCACACTAGCTTCTCTGGCAGTGTATCCCTTCATGTTTTTGTTGGTATATTTATTTAGCGATCGCCTACGCAAACAACAAGCGGTAGTACAAGAACAACTCTCTGATATCAGTGGACTCATCCAAGAAGATATCAGTGGTATTGCCTTAATTAAAATTTACGCTCAAGAAGATAATGAGCGTCGAGCTTTCGCTAAGCAAAATCAGCAGCTATTGGCCGCAAATCTGGATTTAGCAAAAACCCGCAATACACTTTTTCCTTTAATTGGTGGACTAGCTAACGTCAGTTCGCTAGTCATAATTTGGTTAGGAGCAATGCGGATGTCTTCTGGAACACTTGCTGTTGGAGATTTTCTCGCATTATTAATTTTTGTAGAGCGTTTAGTTTTCCCTACAACTTTATTGGGATTCACGATTACTACTTATCAACGAGGTGAAGTTAGCGTTGATCGATTGGAGTCTATTTTCACCGTCACACCGAAAATTCAAGATGCTGATGATGCTACACATCTAACAATCACTCAAGTCAAAGGAGAAATTACAGCTACCAACCTCAGCTACACTTACCCAGGTGCTACTACCCCTGCTTTAGACAAGATTAACTTTACCATCAATCCTGGGGAAACGGTAGCTATCGTTGGGCCAATTGGTTCTGGAAAGTCAACTTTGGCGAATGCCTTGCCACGTTTGCTAGATATTGAGCCAGAACAGTTATTTTTGGATGGATTGGATACTACAAAAATCGTTTTAGCAGACTTACGAAGTGCGATCGCTTACGTTCCTCAAGATAACTTTTTATTTAGCACCACGATCAAAAATAATATCCGCTATGGCGACCCGGTGAGCGAACAGCAAGATGTCGAATTATTTGCTAAACTCGCTCAGATTGATTCAGAAATTACCAATTTTCCACAGCAGTATGAAACCATCGTTGGCGAACGTGGAATTACTCTTTCTGGTGGACAACGGCAACGTACCGCCCTAGCACGAGCGATGCTAATCGATGCCCCAGTGTTAATTTTAGATGATGCCCTCTCTAGCGTTGACAATCAAACAGCAACACAAATCCTCAAAAATCTTGCCGATGGTACTGAGCGCAAAACAGTAATTTTTATTACTCATCAACTTTCCGCTGCTGCTGCTGCCGACCGGATTTTTGTGATGGATAAAGGCACAATTGTTCAGATCGGTAATCACGTAGAGCTTTTACAACAAGAGGGACTTTACCGAAATTTGTGGAGTCAACATCAAGTAGAAGAATTACTGCATTAGTTGTTCAATTTAAAGACAATTTTATACTTAGCGAATATAATTTATTGTTCAAAACTTGATAAATCATATTCGTTGAGGGTGTATGTTTGAATACTTGCAAAATTTTTTAACTGATAGCTCATTTATTCCACACGGGCATTGCTACCTTTGGAAACCTAGTTTAGTGTGGCTAAACATTATCTCAGATTCTCTAATTGCCGTTGTATATTATTCTATTCCCGTTATCCTGGTTTACTTTGTCCATAAACGAGAAGATTTACCCTTCAAATGGATACTCTTATTATTTGGAGCTTTTATCGTCTCCTGTGGTACAACCCATATCATGGATGTCTGGACGCTTTGGCATCCTACTTACTGGCTTTCCAGTTTTATCAAAGCAATTACCGCTATTGTCTCACTATATACGGCGATCGCACTACTACCGATTATTCCTCAAGCACTGGCTTTGCCAAGTCCAGCACAACTAGAAGCGGCTAACT
The DNA here is from genome assembly GCF_059505385.1 of Desmonostoc vinosum. Taxonomy (NCBI): domain Bacteria; kingdom Bacillati; phylum Cyanobacteriota; class Cyanophyceae; order Nostocales; family Nostocaceae; genus Desmonostoc; species Desmonostoc vinosum. Next base: position 7,952 of record NZ_JCACKM010000123.1, on the reverse strand, counting down.
GCCAATTAAAGCTGGCACTAGAAGAACTTGCAAATATGCAGTCTCAACTGATTCAAACTGAAAAAATGTCTTCTTTAGGACAACTAGTTGCAGGTATTGCCCATGAAATTAACAATCCGATAAACTTTATTTATGGTAATACTACTTTAGTTGATGAATATACTCAAAACTTACTCAATTTGATTGCACTTTACCAGGAATATTATCCTCATCCTGCACCAAAAATTCATAGTGGTACTGAAGAGATAGACATCACTTTAATTAAAGAAGATTTACCAGAGATTTTATCTTCTATCAAAATGGGAGCTGATCGCATCCGGAAACTAGTCTTAGCTTTACGTAACTTTTCACGTTTGGATGAATCCGATAGAAAAGAAGTTGATATTCATGAAGGTATTGATAGCATTCTTTTAATATTACAAAATAGTTTGAAATATAAAGGAAATATGCCAGCCATCCAAGTGATCAAGAAATATGGTGATTTACCAAAAATTGAGTGTTATCCTAGACAAATAAATCAAGTTTTTATCAATATCTTAACTTATACTATTAATGATTTGAAAGATTCCCTAACTGGATGTCCAATAGCAGTAATTGGTACAAATATAACTGACAATCAACAGCTAGTAAATCGTAATCCTTTAGTTAACATTTCTACTGAAGCTGTAGATAGCAATCAAGTGATAATTCGGATTTCTAATAACGGTTGTGGTTTAACAGAAGACGTCAGAGAAAAAATATTTGAACCGATTGTTCCCTCTAAATCTGTTAGTTTAAATACAGGTATGGGAATGCAAATCAGTTCCCAAATCATCAACAATCATGGTGGTTTATTGAAGTGTATTTCAGCACCACTCCAGGGTACAGAAATAGTTATTCAACTTCCAATTCATCTGAAGCCTAGTTGATGATCTCCAGAACTTATACTGTGTCCGGTTAAAAACTTATCATTTGACAGTCTTAACCAAAGAATGTGCAACTAGACGTACATTAGCTTATCTATTTTTTCATGAGTAGACTTCTTGCAAAAGTCATTCTTTTCGCGTTGTTCTTTGCGTATTTGCGTATTTGCGTTCGCGTTGACGAAGCCTCTCGTAGAGAAGCGTCTCGTAGAGAAGCGGGGCGTAGCCCGGTAAAAAAAGATTTATGCAAGAGGTCTAGTGATTTAAAATTGCTTAAAGAATATTACCTTGTTAGTTTCTTTTGGTATTTGGGCATTATCAAATTACCAAAAACTCATTTGGCACAAATAATGTTCAAAATGGAATTATTGGAATCTGATGCTGCGGGAAAATTTACCCGTTTTCAGTTACAGCACCGTCATATAGGAGCGATCGCAGCTTTAATATTGATTAGTCTGCTAAGTTCACTGACTGGTTCACCAGCTGATCATACCATCTTGAACTGTTGGGAAGGCTTGCTTTGGGGACTAGCAAATCCAGTTATTGGCTTAGATTGTTTAACTGTTATCTTTGCTATTGGCTTATTATCGGCTGTGGTGGTTCGTGGTGCTGCGATAGCCAGATGTTTTTTCTTAGCAACCCTATTGGGGATGATGATTCATTTACTTCAGCTCAATTTACCAGGTGTGGAGATCGCGATCGCTATTTCTGTCATCGCTTTTGGTAGGATGCTGATATCAAATCACCTCAACTTTGTAATACTTGTGTTGCTAGGTGTCTGCGCTGGGTTGTTCCAAGGCTACGTTGGTACTAAAGACATTGTTGATGCAGAAACGATCACAATAGTTACCTATATATTAGGTTTTTCTTTAACTCAGTTCGCAGTCGTTATGAGTGCTAGGGAAATTTTTAGGACGACTAATATATCAACTAAAAAGATTCGCTTAGCTGGATTTGCTTACTGTGCCCTTGGTGTTGTGTTTTTAGGTAATTTAGTTCTCTAAAATTGAATTTTGTTATCTGAATATGGATAACCCAAATTTCTCTGTTATTTTCAAACCAAAGATTTCTCTTTATCCAGATTCATAGGGCGGGTTCACTGAGATATTCGTAAATAATTGGAATATATTTGTGAACCTGCCTCTAATGTCAAACTTGGTATTTTTGAGAAATACGGGGTAATTGCTTTTAGGAAATAATTTCAGCAATTACTATTCCCAACATCTAATTTAGCAGGCACCAACTTTATTAAAGATGACGGAGAAGGTTTTTCCTATCAATAATAAGTCATACAAAGGATACCAATTACTTTGATATCGTAAGTCTAAATCGACTATTTCCTCAAAATCTTTTACTTGAGAACGGCCATTGACTTGCCATTCACCAGTTAATCCAGGTTTGACATTTAAACGCTGCCAGTGTCGCTGATTATAATTTCTCACTTCATCAGCAGTGGGGGGGCGTGTTCCCACTAAACTCATTTCACCGATGAGAATATTCCAAAATTGAGGCAATTCGTCTAAACTTGTACTTCGCAAAAAGCGTCCTAATTTTGTTACTCGAAAGTCATTTTTGTTCTTAAATATCAATCCGTTAGCTTCGTTGTCCACTAAAGATTTTAGCTGCTCTGCGTTGCTAACCATCGAACGAAATTTGCGAATCCGAAATGGTTTTCCTTGGAATCCATAGCGTTCTTGAATAAAAAAAATAGCCCCAGGGCTATCAATTTTAATCGCGATCGCGATCGGTATAAACAAAATCGCTAAAATTAATAGTCCTACCAAACTCCCTAAAATGTCCAAACAACGTTTAAAGTTAGAACGCACGGAAGGATGAGGGGTAAACTTTAATTCCCAATCATTACCTGTGGTAGTCTGAAATACACTTTCTATTGATGCTTGGTACATTTTCTTAGCTGAATACCTAAGTAAAAAGGGTAGATTCACCTTAAGTTTCAACCTAACTATAAACTTGGCTTTATGTATGAACAATATGCTTTCCCAGTATATTCACTTAATCTTCATCAAGATCACGGGGATCACGACTTTATATAAATTTACGATAAAGTTATTTTACATACCTTTAGGTAGATGAACATTTATCTTAATTGCGTATCTAAATTTTGCTATCAATAAAAACACTAATTAAGCAATGTTATGAATCATGAAACCAACTCACAATCCTTCGATTTGTTTCAACTTCTCCTGTGGGAGACGCTACGTGTAGCTTGCTTCGCCTGCGGGGTAAGCTCAGCAAACGTTCGCTATTCATAATAAAGTTTCGGAGACTTTAAGCAAATAACTTGATCGTCGAAAGGACTGGATGTCATATTTTGAGCAATGCAGTTAAAAGATACAAGTTATGGCAATAAAAATATAAGTTTGCAGAAGAAAATGTCTTTATCATTTAGTTACGAGTTTAAAGAAATTGTCAATATTAATAGTTCTCTAAAAATTTACAGTTGTATTAATCTATCTAAATACTATTAGCGTTATTACTAAGTTAAAGCCTCAAAAATCAGGTGCAAAAAAATGATTGTAGCAGGAGTTGAAGTCAAGATTAGCCGATTAGAATCTATTGTTGAACAAATTGGGGAAGCAGTACTTTCTACAACTGAGACAATAGAACGTCTTGCAGAACGATTAGATACTCTTAGCGCTCAAGTAGAAGCACAGGGAAAGCAAGTACAACAGCAGGGTTATCAAATTGTGGCATTGTGTGACGCTGTGCAAACTCTTGCTGAATCTCAGGATGATTCAATGCAAAAAATTAATCAATTAACACAAACTCTCAATCGGCTTACCTCTCTGATTGAAGGTTCAGATGAACGATAGTTGTTTTGGGACTGGGGAACTCGGGGCCCCCGCTCCCTAAACCCTTAACTGAGTCACTGCGATATTGCCTGAAAAACACACCTCTACATCACTCCCAGGAGTGCGATCGCGTTTGCCATATTCCCCCACATAATAAAAGTCATTACCATCAACGCGATAATCTATGGGTAAGGGTTTGGTACAAGGTTGACAAAAAACCAACTTAGGATGCGGTTCTGTGGGTTGTAGATGTGGTAAATTCACATTCCAATAGCTTCCAACTTCTAGAGGACGGTTGAGTAAGTCTAATAAAACCTCGGCGGTTAATTTGGCAGCTAAATCCCAATCAAAATTTTGCTTAGCTTTGCGATAGTGGGAAATAGCAATTCCAGGAATACCATGCATTGCCGCTTCTCGCACAGCCGCAACAGTGCCAGAAATGTAAGCATCTACTCCTAAATTGCCGCCAGCGTTAATCCCCGATAAAACAAATTTGATATTTTTGCTGATTTGTGTCATTGCAATTCTCACACAATCCGCAGGAGTACCAGCGATCGCATATTCATTTTCAGAACGTCGCTGGAGATTGATAGGACGAGTAGTGGTGACTTGATGCCCACAACCAGATTGATGTTCTTTAGGAGCAGCAATTATTACATTTTGCTCGTTCACAGCTTTGAGCAATGCTCGAATACCAGGGGCGTCGATACCGTCATCGTTGGTTAAAATTATGGTCATATTCGCGAAGTTAAGATTAAAAATTAGACTATATAGTTGTTGGTTACAAATATGCGATCGCCACTTTGTAAATTATTTCTGAGATACAAAAGTATGCGGATATACTAGACGCTGCTTTTTTTCCAAATGTAGAAAAATATAGATATTTATTGCCTCAATAATGTATTAAAGATAAATGCTCGCAAATTTCCAAAAAACTACCTCAAATCGCTAAAACTATTGAGATTATGCTATAATTTGGCACATGGTTTGCAAATTCCGCCCTCAGTGTTTTGGTTAATTCCTTACAAGGGCGGTATTTCTTTGCACTTAGTATTTAGTAGTGCTTCGTTGATGAGGACGCGGAGACGTTTGGACGCGGGGACGCGGAGAGTCCCCATAACTAAAGCTAGGGGATTCAAGCAAGGAAAACATTTTTTGCCTCCACGACTTTAGTCGGGGGCTTTTGACCAGTGCTTCGACCTTGAGAAGGGTCGCGCGCTCCGCGTCTTTCCTTCCCCGCGTCTCCGCGTCTTCTTGGTAAATGCTTGCATTGGTATTTAAAAATTGGCACAATCAAAAAATTCAGAAAAATAGGCACATACTAGCCATAACAGAAAATCCTGCTAGATAAAGCCGTAAAAGAGGTGATTTTTACATTGGTTGTGTAGTATTTTTGGTGCAAGTCTGTCTTAAGGTTCATACAATGAAACAGCTCCTCAAGCAATTATTCAACAGTCGCAAATACCTCATCCAGCTAATATTACCCTTGGTAATGTTCGTTTTGTTTACAGCACCTGCTTTCGCTACAGGTGTATATCAAATTCCTGATCTGACAGAAGGCACTTGGATTTTGGATCAAGGTGAAGTTGTCAGCAGGATCAATGAAGGTAAGATTAGCAGTGGGTTCGAGGACTTAGCCAAGAAAACTGGTAATGAGGTGAGAATTGTCACTATTCGCCGCCTCGATTACGGAGAAACACCAGAAAGTTTCGCCCAAGAACTGTTTGAAAAATGGTTTCCCACACAAACAGCCCAGGCTAACCAAACTCTGTTATTAATTGACACAGTTACCAATGGTACGGCAATTATTACTGGAGATAAAGTCAAGTCTTTATTAACAGACTCGATTGCCGAGAGTGTTGCCTTAGAAACATTGAGTGCGCCGTTACGGGATGGTAACAAGTATAATCAAGCATTTGTAGATGCGAGCGATCGCTTAGTTGCTGTCCTCTCAGGTGAACCTGATCCAGGGCCACCCCAGATAGTTGACAACATCCAAGTAGAAGGTACCTTCAAAAAAGCAGAAGAAACCGATCAAGGTAACGCTACTGCTTGGGTAGTAGGACTATTAATCGCTGCCACAGTTATCCCCATGGCAACCTACTACATTTATCAAGTAAATCAACCCTCATCTGATAATTAGTTAGAGCAGGGAGTGGGGAGTGGGGAGTGGGGAGTGGGGAGCAGAGGAGAATAATTAATACTCAATTCCCTATTAACCCTAATCTCCACTCCCAGAGGGAGCGGGGGCCCCGAGTTCCCCGTTCTCAATCTTGAATATATTCTTGCCCAGTTACTAAAGCAACCTCAGCGCGAACAAATTCTCTACCTAAATAGGCTGCATGATCTAACAATGTTAATGGGCAAGGCTGAGTTTCTTCAAAAATCTTGACACAAAGTTCTTTTGCTGTCCTCCCGCTAAAAACTGTAGTCTGAGTTCGTTCTACCTTTTTTTTGGCGGGAATTACTTTTCCTGTGTCTGGATCGACAGCTAAACCACGCTCATCAATGACATTGGTGAAATGCTTGGCACAAATTAACCCTGCTTCTCGATCCAAGTAGATAATAAAATATCCACCCGGATCAAGGTTAAGATGTCGCTGAGAAAGTTTGTTATCAATTGCTGCCAAATTTCCAACCATCAAATCCATAAGCACTCTGAAAAACCAAATTTATTGTGTTAGGATTTTCACCCTCTATATCCAGTGTAATTCTGATTTTCCTTAGTATTGTTTATATTTTGGATATATTTTTTAGAGGAACGGCAACAGGCAACAGGGGAAATCCACACCTAAAGTGCAGATCCAAATCCACAACTGAGTTTATATTTATAATTTTCTGTTCCCTGATTTTGTGATTTTTCCTCACGCATCTTTCTGATTAAATGGCAATTCTGCATTAATTGCTGCTATTTCCTGCTGTTCTAATTCATTCACTTCACTGATATAGCGTTTGAGAATTTGTTCCAAACGGGGATTGTAAAAGCGGTGCAAACTGTAATTTGGCATAGCCGGAAAACCGCGTCGTTTTTTATGACGCCCACCGGCACCAGGATCAAAGATTTGGATGTTGTTGGCGATCGCCCACTCAATTGGCGCATAATAGCAAGCATCAAAGTGTAAGCAATCTATTTCTTGAAAACTACCCCAATAACGCCCATACAAGTTTTCATCTTTATACAGACAAAACGACATCCCCACAGGTTGGTGAGCATATTGTTCGCTATATGCAGCAAAAAACACCACTCGATGGCGATAATCAGTATATAGCTGCTCAAAAAACTGCTTTGTTAAATACTTGCTACCCCACCAGCCAAACTTATCACAGGTATCAGCATAAAAATGGTACATCAAAGTAAACAAAGATTTAGGAATTTCCTCACCAGTTAGCGGTTGCAATCGTAAACCAGCCTTCTCAACAGCTTTGCGTTCCCTTTTGATATTGCGACGCTGATTAGCGTTGAATACAGCCAAGTAATCATCAAAAGTCTGAAATTGCAGATTTTCCCAAACATAACTATGATGCAACCACTTGGTAAAACCACATCGTTCCAGCACAGGACGCCATTGGGGATCAACGTAGAGAAAATGACACCCAGAAATGCGATGTTGTAAGCAAAAAGAGTCAATTTCATGCACCATCATCGCTGTGATTTCGTCCTCATCTTCACCTGGGGCAATCAAAAAACGATAGCCCTCAGCAGGAGTAAATGGCGTCATACCCAGCATTTTGGGATAATACTGTACTCCGATGCGGTCTGCTAACTCCGCCCATTGGTGATCAAAAACAAATTCACCAGAACTATGTCCTTTAAGATAAAGTGGAGCCGCAGCGATTAGCACTCTATCTCGCCACAGCGTCAAGTGATTTGGCAACCAACCAGTTTTAGCCATAGCACTTTGGGAAGTTTCAAGATTATTCAGCCACTCCCACTCTAAAAATGGCGTTTTTAGTGGGAGTGCCAAAGCATCCCAGGTTTGTTGGGGAACTTCGACAATTTTGTTAGTCCAAACGACAGAGTAGCGGGGCTTAATTTGTTTCACCGATGTTGGGGAATGGGGAGTGGGGACGCGGGGACACGGGGACGCGGAGACGCGGGGACGCGGGGACGCGGGGACACGGAGACGCGGGGACACGGAGACGCGGAGAAATGACAAATGACAAATGACCAATGCCTTATTTAGAGTAAGCTAAAAAACATCTAAATTACATAATCAAATTAAATAAAACTCTTGTG
>NZ_JCACKM010000122.1:0-20963 GCF_059505385.1 Desmonostoc vinosum | reverse complement strand
ACGAAAAAATAGGTTTTTTCAGACTGAATATGAAAAACCTACCCTTGAAAGGTGGAGAGTGGGGGGACGCGGTGACGCGGAGAATGACAAATGACAAACGACAAAGGACAAATGACAAATAACAAAGAATATAAATGTCCCAAAGGTCATGAATCAACCCAGCCAGATTTTTGTTCGGAGTGTGGCGCTAAAATTCTGGGTGTGGTTGAACCAGCATTAGTGACAAATGCGTTAGCGCAGCTCGCCGTAACAGTGCCACAAACCACCATCGAAACTTGTCCAGCTTGCAGCGCCCCCCGCGAACCCGACAGTGGCGACTTTTGCGAGATTTGTGGCTACAACTTCGTCACCAGGGCGCATGGCGAAGTGCCTGTAGTCAACACAACCGTAGCAGAAGCCGAAATCCCCAATCCCCAATCCCCAACTTGGGAACTTGTAGTCACAATCGACCCTTCCTTAAAACATCCCGACAGTCCAGAAGCACCAAGCAATCAACCAGCGATTTCATTTCGTCTAGACAAGCCAGTTAACCTGATTGGGCGTAATAGCCAAGCCAGAGCGATTTATCCAGAAATTCCCCTGGACTTTGATCATGCTGTTTCAAGCCGCCACGCCTTACTCAATCATCAAGCAGATGGTACGTTGACTCTGCGCGATATTGGATCTTCTAACGGTACGCAATTAAATGGGGTGGAATTAAAACCTATGGTAGATACTCCACTCCAAGATGGAGATGAATTTACTCTTGGACACTGGACGAGGATTACAGTCAAAGCTATCTCACCAGGTTCAATTAAGCTTAAATTTTGAACAACTTATGAGTAAAATTATCGCAGTCTCCAGAAAAGCAATTAGCCAACTCACCACTCCTCAACTCCTCAAGAGTGGCTTATTCCTAACTTGGACAGCAAGTATATTAATGTTAATTGCTACCATTACCGGAATTCAAGGACAACGGCAGGCTATTAAAACAGTTGGTGAAGACTCAACACCAAGTATTGTCACTGCTCAGCGCCTCAAGGATGCTCTTGCAGGTATGGATGCTTATGCTGTTAAAGAATTACTAGTTCCACCTGGACAAAACCCAGATGCTGTTAAAGGTTTTGAAGAACGATATCAGAAACTCGGTGAAAGGTTAGTTGCAGCTGCCGAAAATATCTCTTATGGCGATAAAGAGCGAAAACCGCTTGAGACGATGCAATTGGGATTTGGCGATTACATTGCCAAACTTCAGCAAGCACGAGATGCTCATACGCGTAGCGATGCAAATGCAGTTCTGGTGGCTTACCGAGCTGCTGCTGAAATTATGGACAATAAGCTATTACCAGCAGCTGATGCCTTGGATGAGGTGAACTTGCAAGCTATAGAAAGAACATACACTCAAGAAAAGTTTACTTCTGGTATGTTTTTTGCATTCATTATTATTTCTGGTGTGGCACTAATTATCGTCTTGGTGACACTCCAGCTATTTCTTAGTCAACGGATGCGCCGTACTTTAAATCCTTGGTTGTTAGCGGCAGTGGCGATCGCAATTGCTTTTTTGAATTATACCGCCGCTGCATTTCTTTCTGCTTCTGCACAACTAAAGGTAGCCACTGAAGACGCCTTTATGTCAATACATTCACTGCGCCAAGCTCGTGCTTTAACCTATATTGCCAACGCTGCTGCCAGCCGCTATTTGCTTGACCCTGCCTTTGCTAATAATTACGAACAAGCTTTTTTGAAAAATATCACCAAAATCGCCCAACTACCCAGTGGGCAAACCTTCGAGACAGTAGCAGCTTACTACAGAATAGAGGGCAAAAAGATAGATGGTTTCACAGGCTATCTCGCTGACGAGTTAAACAGTATCACCTTTGCCGGAGAACGAGAAGCGTTGAGGGCAAACCTTTCTACTTTGAGTACTTATCTAACTATTGATCAAACAATCCGCCAGTTAGAACGCAGTGGCAAACATCAACAAGCGATCGCACTTTGTATCGGTAACAAACCAGGACAGTCTACTTGGGCGTTTGATGAGTTCAAAAAAGCTAATCAAAAAATCATGGATATTAATTTAGCAGCTTTCGACAAGACAATTAAACAGGGCTTTCAAGATGTAGATGGCTTCGAGATTACTACCCCAGTGGCGATGAGTGCGATCGCTCTTTTAACTTTACTTGGATTACTCCCGCGTCTTAAAGAATATTCTACTTAGCCCCTGCGAGCTAATTACTGATCACAAAAACTCCGCCTTGCCTACTTAATTTACCAAGACGGAGTGCTATTTATTGAGAACCCTACAGTAAGGAAAGAATATATTCAAAATATAGGTGATTGAAGAATGTGTCTAGCCTTAGTGCAACGACACTTTTGACACTCCCCGTCCTGAAGTTCGGGGATTCTTGGATCCCGGGGAGTCCATCGACTTTACCCTCACCAAGCTTCACCTCGACGTGCCCCGCCGATGAGTAGAGAAAATTCCGTGCGCTCCCTAGGAGCCAAAACTTTCTCAGGATTTGCCGCCCGTTGCGAGACAGGTTCCTCCACCGAAGTGCGAGCCTCTGCCTGTGTTGCGGATTCCTCTAGTCTATCAAAAAGCCGGGAAACGAAGCACGGGGCTTGTACCCATCTTTTCGGTCAACAAGGGAGTAGGGGAGCCACTGCGGTCTTGCCATGAGCGACTGACGAACCCGTAGGAGGAGTGGGAGACGCACAGAAATTTTAATTACGAATTACGTTAGCGTTAGCGAAGCGGTAGCGAGTCCTCGATAGCGTTAGCGTAAAGCCTACGGCATAGCTTCGCTTAGAGCGACAGAGGAGCGTCGCGTCATTACGAATTACGAATTACGAATTATCACCGCGATGGTTCCTGAACGAAAACCAAAGGAACCAGTGCTGTTAGCCGCAATAAAGTAGAGATAGCGAATAATCCTAAGCCTCCATATTCGGCAAATTGGATGATGAAACTGCCTATGGTTGTACCTAAAGCACCACTCAATCCACCAACAGCAGCTGCGATCGCAAAGTAGATTGACTGATTTTTAATTGGTACAATTCCTAACTGGATGTTGTTATTACACAAGTCAATTGCTGCTATGGTTCCTCCCATAATGATGTGTAACAATGGCAACCACAACCATAAATCTAACTGATTAGCACCAATCCCTAACCATAATATTGGTGTGATTGCAACCAAAATCCCGATAGAAATTAAAATTGGTCGATTGCCTATCTTATCTGCTAATTTGCCCCAAAAAATCAGCATCAGCATATTCGCTCCCGCTTGCAGGCTGCTGTAGATAGTCACCCAACTCACATTTAAATCCAGCTTGTCCAGCATGTAGAGATTGAAAAAAGGAGCGCTGAGATTAACAGCCAGCATCCAGCAGCTGAAATAAAGTAAAAATTTCAAAAAGTTAGAGTTTTTCCAGATACTGCTAACTAACTGGTTTTGTGCAGATGGTAACTCTGATGCACAGATTAATTCATCTTTGGTGGGGTTTGATTGAACCTCACCTGTGTGGGTATTTTGCAATTGCGGATTGATATCTATCTTGCAATATTGACACCCTATTCCCACAACCCCAAATACAATACTTACCAACAGCACTACCCCGTAACCTTGTAAAGCTCCCCCATACCAATGGGATACAGCCAAACCCGCCAAAGGCATACAGATTAGATTGGCTAGGCTAGCAGCACTGTTACGTATGCCAAAATATCTACCCCGCAGTCGCCGAGGGACTATAATTGCTATCCAACTAAACCACGATGCAGTCCCTAGTCCTCCCAAAAGATGGCTGCATAGGACAATCAACAGGGTTAATATAGCTAACTGGTGAGAATCAATTGCTCCCCAACTAAAACTGACAATACCTATAACGAGAATTAGCCATAATAGTCGAGCAATTCCATGAGTGTGGAGTGAATACTGAAAGCGGCTGGTGGTAAGTTCCGAAAAGTAAGCCCCCAAAGGTTGAATCAGATTTACCAACATGGGAATAGAAGAGAGCATCCCAAATACCACTGGACTAGCATCCAGTTCTACCAAAAAATTACTCAGCAAAATCCCGCCGGTACCTATAGAGAAAACTGCCGCTAAGACAGCATCTACAGTAGAGGCTCTTAAACTGGTGCGGATAGCGCTCTTAGAGAATCGTAGGCTGGGTGTGGCAGTAGGAAAGAGCGTTGCTGATGTTGAAGTAATCTGGGAAATTTCTAAAGTTACAGGAGTAGTTATTTCAATCGGAACAGAATTCATATTTGGAATACATATGGTGTTGCACAGTCACTCATGAGGCTTGTCATTTGTCATTGTTCATTAGTTATTTCTCCCAATTCCCGGTGGGCTGAGCGAAGTCGTACCCTACGGGAAGCAAGCTACGCGCAGCGTCTCCGACAGGAGAAGCCCATTCCCCTCTTCAATGTCAAGTATGTGTAATTAAAATACATGTTATTTTTGACAATTCTTCGTTATTTTATCCTGCGTTTCTCAACAAAAATTTAGACAAGTAAAATATCATTCTTGGGTAGCAGAAGATATAAGTAAGTGGGGAAGACTATTACTTTGTCATCTGTCTGTGAGCAAAACAAAGCTTTTAAGATTATTGGGGTTGGTAATTGCGATCGCGATCGCTGTGATTGCTTGTCATAGCTTACAACCATTAATTCAACCATCAATACCCACCCCCGTTACTATCAAACTTAGTGGTTGGGCAGGTTCTCTAGTTGAGCAAAATCTTTTGAAACAGGTGTTGAAAGATTTTGAAGCACAGCATCCCAATATCAAAGTCAAGTATGAGGTCATCTCCGACCAATACATGGATGTGATCAAAACCCGCTTGGTTGGAGAGGCAGCCCCTGATGTTTTCTATCTAGATGCACTAGAAGCGCCTTTGTTGATGAGTCAAAATGTGCTGGAACCACTAGATAGTTACATCACTCCCCAATTTGACTTAGCAGACTTTGAAGCAAACCTACTCGATAGCTTCAAATACCAGAACCAAATTTATGGTCTGCCGAAAGATTATTCTACCCTTGCTCTTTTGTATAACAAAAAAGCATTTGCTGCCGCAGGATTAAACAATCCACCAACAACTTGGGACGAATTACTTACTTACTCTCGACAATTAACAGGTAAACTCAACAAATACGGCTTTGGCGAAATTCCAGAACTAGCGCGTCAAGTTTACAAAATCAAAGCCTTTGGTGGACAACTCGTTGACCAAAAGGGTTACGCTACCTTTGCTAATACAGCAGGTTTACAGGGTTTAGAGTTAGTTGTAGACCAGTATCAAAAAGACCGCTCCTCTGCTCAAAAATCTGATGTTGGCACCAACTCAGGTAGTGAAATGTTTGGACAGAGCAAAGTTGCAATGGTAGTTGAAGGTAATTGGGCAATTACCTATCTTAACGAAACCTTTCCCAATCTGGAGTTTGCTACCGCAGAAATACCTACTATAAATAATAAAAAAGGCACGATGGTTTTTACTGTTGCCTACGTTATGAACAAGCAAGCACAACACAAAGCCCAAGCCTGGAAATTAATTTCTTATCTCACAGGCAAAGAAGGCATGGAAAGATGGACAGGTACAGGATTTACATTACCAACACGCAAATCAGTAGCCGAAAAATTGGGTTATGACCAAGACCCTTTCAGGTCGCCATTTGTTGCGGGGGTTAATTACGCCACACCTTGGCAAGCAGGTCAGTATCCAGCAGCGATTATGAATAATTTTGATAACCAATTTATTAGCGCTTTACTCGGACAACAACCATTAAAACAGGCAATGTTGCGGGCGCAAAATGAAGCGAATAAGCAAATTCGGGCGATGGAGTGAAGTGGGGACTGGGGACTGGGGACTGGGGACTGGGGACTGGGGAAGACGCGGGGAAAGAGGGAGTGAGGGAGTGAGGGAGAAAATTTCTCCGCGTCTCCGCGTCTCCCCGTCTCCCCGTCTCCGCGTCCCCAATACCAGTTATCATTCCATTGAGATAGCATTCGCTTAATGAGAAAATATTCATGAGATACAAACTCTTGGGTAAAAGCGGGTTAAGAGTCTCTGAACTCTGTTTAGGAACCATGACCTTTGGTGAAGACTGGGGTTGGGGTGCTTCTAAAGACGAAAGTAATCAAATTTTTGATACCTTTGTAGCTGCTGGGGGTAATTTTATTGATACTGCCAACGGTTATACCGATGGTAGCAGTGAAAAAATTGTTGGTGAGTTAATCGCCAAAGATCGGGAACGCTTTGTAGTTGCTACGAAATATTCTTTTCCCTTACGGATGAATGAGAGTCAAGGCGACCCTAACGCTAGTGGTAATCATCGCAAGAACTTGATGCAATCTTTAGAAGGTAGCCTGAAAAGACTTAATACCGACTACATTGATTTGTTCTGGTTACACGCCTGGGATTTCACAACGCCGATTGAAGAGGTGATGCGATCGCTTGATGATATGGTACGTCAAGGCAAGGTACTGTATATCGGTATTTCTGACACTCCTGCTTGGATTGTGGCTCAGGCTAATACTATCGCTCAGTATCAAGGATGGACACAGTTTGTTGCCCTGCAAGTTGAGTATAGTTTGATTCAACGAACACCAGAACGTGACTTGCTGCCAATGGCGAAAGCCTTTGATTTAGCCATAACGCCGTGGTCGCCCTTGGGTGCTGGTGTCCTGACGGGTAAGTATAATAAACCTCTGCAAGCGGGCGAGGAACAGGGGCGATTAGCAAACTCAGCAGCGGGAACTATTTCTGAGAAGAGTTTAGCGATCGCTGATGTTGTCAGTCAAGTCGCTACAGAAATTGGACACACACCTTCACAGGTAGCAATAGCTTGGTTGTGCGCTCAAAGCGGTATAATTATCCCTATCATTGGCGCACGCAAGCTAAGCCAGTTCCAAGACAACTTAGCAGCTTTAAATGTCACCTTATCACCAGAACATCTGCAACGGCTAAATGAAGTGAGTCAAATTGAATTGGGCTTTCCCCATGACTTTTTGCAGAATGACACAATCCGCGATCGGCTTTTTGGTGGTACATTCAACGCCATAGACAACCATCGCACTTAGGCGCCATTTTGTAAATGCTTAAACAGTAACACATGCAGGCATTGATTCCCTCTCTCGTCAGATAGTTTCGCACAGCAGGCTAGTATCTGTAGAGTTAAATATAAAAGGCATTGGCTACAACTATGAGCGAGAACACAGTTTCATCACGTTTATATCCCACCCGTATCGACATTCCCGCCGAAGCGCGCGTGAAAATTGTCACACTTCTCAATCAAACCTTGGCTGCTACTTTAGATCTGAAAACTCAGACTAAACAAGCCCACTGGAACGTTAAAGGGACTGATTTCTATCAGTTACACGAATTGTTTGATGAACTTGCTGGTGAATTGGAAGAGTATGTAGATATGGTTGCTGAACGTGTCACCGCTTTGGGTGGATACGCTTTAGGAACAGCCCGCGCCGCCGCTACTAATTCGATTTTGCCAGAATATCCTTATGATATTTTAGATGGCAAAGACCATGTAACAGCACTGGCAGATCGTTTCGCACCCTATGCTAAACATATTAGGGAAGCGATCGACAAAACTGATGATTTAGGCGACGCTGATACTGCTGACCTCTACACCGAAATTTCTCGCACTATTGATAAGCGACTTTGGTTCTTAGAGGCTCATCTGCAAGTATCGGAAATTAAGGGAGAAAATGGCACAGCAGGTGCTACTAAAACTCAACAGAAAGTAGGGGCTGTTAAATAATTCGTAATTCGTAATTCGTAATACTTTGACTTCGCTCAGTACAAGTTCGTAATGACGCGACGGTCGTACCTCGCTACCGCTTCGCTAACGCTAACGCTATCGCGGACTCGCTACCGCTGCGAAGCGCGTAATTAAGTTTTGGAATGGGGATTGAGCGCAAAGTCACCAGGGGAAACCTGCGCTCTGACGGCAGTTGTTCATGGGGGAAACCACGCCACTTGCGCGGCTGCCGGGAAACCCGAAGGGCGCAGTGGCTCCCCAAGATCATACTGCCTCAACTTTGTAAGACAGACCCCAACACAAAACTTGGCGGTTATAGAACCGGGGGACTTAAACCCACGAAACTTGCTAAATAGGCTCTTTTGCGATCGCAATCAATTAACAGTTATCAAGTTGGCAGTTATGAAATTAGTCAACAGTCCTGACGGAGTATGGTGTGGTGTTTTTCTCAGCAGTGAAACTGGTAATTGATAACTGATAATTGTATAGTATCTTTTTGGTAAGTACGCCACTTTTTAGTGCGTACTTTTCATTTTATATGTATATACTTTACTATTTAAATAGTTCAAAAAAGTTCTAAGTTATTTCTCTGTTCTTCCTACCTAAAATCTCTATTTTTTAAACAAACTACAGAGGAAGCAAAGAATGCAGAGGAAGAGATGATTTAAAGAAAACAAAAAATAGGTAATTCTTAACAGTGAGGTAAAATCATGTCTCAAAATACTATTAATCACCTAATTCATGATAGAAACGCCCGTGGTCGAACTCAGATTGGTTGGCTTGATAGCTACCATACTTTTTCTTTTGGAGGTTTTCAAGATCCAAACCGCATGGGATTTCGTTCTCTACGGGTAATCAATGACGATCGCGTTGTGCCTGGTGCCGGTTTTGCTACCCACGGTCATCGTGATATGGAAATCCTGACCTATGTTTTGGAAGGTGCGTTAGAACACAAGGATAGTTTAAATACTGGTTCTGTGATTCTTCCTGGTGAAGCGCAAGTGATGAGTGCTGGTACTGGTATCACCCACAGCGAATATAATCACTCAAAAACAGAACCCGTTCATCTTCTACAAATCTGGATTCTTCCTGATCAACAAGGACTTGCACCTAGATATGAACAAAAAGCTTTTCCTATAGAAGAAAGGCGGGGCAAATTACGCTTAATTGCTGCTAAAGATGGGCGCGATGGTGCTGTGACAATTCACCAAGATGTTGATTTATATACATCTATTTTAGAAAGTGGTGATGTTGTCAATTATCACGCCCAACCTCATCGTTATACCTGGATACAAGTTGCTCAAGGTATAGCAATTTTAAATGGTGAGGAACTCAGAGCAGGTGATGGGGTGCAAATTCAAGGTGAAGAACAGCTAGAAATTAGCACTAATGTTGGTGCAGAAATTTTGCTTTTCGATCTAGGTTAATAGAAACTCGAGAGTTCGTGATCCCCACCCCACAATGGATTGGGGGTTGGGGAATAGTTTTAAATTATTTAGCTAACCAATGACTACTTCTGCTGGTAAGCGGCTAAAAGCAAGACGCTCATTTTGCACATCAACGAAGATGGTGTCACCGTCGTTAAATTCACCGCGCAAGATGGCTTTGGCAATTTGAGTTTCTAACTCTCGCTGAATTGCTCGTTTTAATGGACGGGCGCCGAAAACCGGGTCGTATCCTACTTCGGCTAAAAAGTCAAGTGCAGCATCAGAGATTTTCAGAGACATTTTGCGATCGCTAAGTCGTTGCCGCAGTCTATCCACTTGCAACAGTACAATTTGTCGCAATTCTCGTTTGTCTAAGCTGTGGAAAATGATAACTTCGTCAATTCGGTTGAGGAACTCTGGGCGGAAGCTATTCCGCATCGCTTCCATGACTCGATGACGCATTTCATCGTAGCGTGAGTTATCCCCGGCGATATCGAGAATATACTGCGAACCGATGTTACTAGTCATGATGATAATGGCATTTTTGAAGTCCACTGTATGACCTTGGGCATCAGTAACGCGACCATCATCTAGAATTTGCAGAAAGATATTGAAAACATCGGGGTGTGCCTTCTCGATTTCGTCAAAGAGAATGACGGCGTAAGGACGACGGCGAATCGCTTCGGTGAGTTGTCCGCCTTCTTCGTAGCCTACATACCCTGGAGGCGCACCAATTAAGCGAGAAACGGCGTGTTTCTCCATGTACTCTGACATATCAATCCGCACTAGTGCATCTTCGGTGTCGAACATGTATGATGCTAGGGCTTTGGCTAATTCGGTTTTACCTACACCTGTAGGGCCAAGGAAAATGAAGCTAGCAATGGGACGATTGGGATCAGCTAGTCCAGCACGCGATCGCTGAATGGCATCGGCTACCGCTGTGACGGCTTCGTCTTGTCCAACCACGCGGCGGTGCAGTTCATTTTCTAGGTGCAGTAGTTTCTCTTTCTCTGACTCTACTAGCTTACTAATAGGAATTCCTGTCCACTTAGAAATAATTTCGGCGATGTCACCTTCTGTGACTTCCTCACGCAACAGAGATTTACCTGTTCTTTGGGCATTGGCTAGTTCGGCTTCTGCTGCTTCTAAGTCGCGATGTAAGTCAGTTAACGTACCATATTTCAACTTGGCAGCTTTTTCGAGTTCGTAGTTACGTTCTGTTTGCTGAATCTCTAGGTTGACTCGTTCAATCTCTTTTTTAATAGATTGAATTTTGTCAATGATATCTTTTTCAGACTGCCATTGAGCGCTCAACGCTCTCTGTTCCTCTTTGAGATCGGCGATTTCTTTTTCTAATCTTTCTAGCCGTTCGCGGGAAACTGCGTCGCTTTCTTTTTGCAGAGATAGCTTCTCCATTTCTAATTGCAGAATCTTGCGATCGATTTCGTCAAGTTCTTCTGGTTTGGAGGTAATCTCCATTTTCAATCTGGCAGCAGCTTCGTCTACTAAGTCGATCGCTTTGTCTGGTAAGAAGCGGTCAGAGATATATCTGCTAGATAGTGTAGCTGCTGCTACTAAAGCACTATCAGAAATCTTGACCCCGTGATGGTTTTCATAGCGTTCTCTTAACCCGCGCAAAATCGAAATTGTATCTTCAACACTGGGTTGATCTACATAAACCTGTTGGAAACGTCTTTCTAGTGCTGCGTCTTTCTCAATATATTTGCGGTACTCATCCAAGGTTGTCGCCCCAATGCAGCGTAATTCACCCCGCGCCAACATTGGTTTTAGCAAGTTACCCGCATCCATTGCGCCTTGAGTCGCACCAGCACCAACGACTGTATGAATTTCATCTATAAATAAGACAATGTTGCCGCCAGATTCAGTCACTTCTTTTAAGACTGCTTTCAGGCGTTCTTCAAATTCGCCCCGGAATTTTGCCCCCGCAATCAAAGCACCCATATCTAAGGCGATTAACTTGCGGTCTTTAAGAGATTGCGGAACATCACCAGCAACGATTCGCTGTGCTAGTCCTTCGGCTATTGCTGTTTTACCAACCCCAGGTTCACCAATCAACACAGGGTTATTTTTGGTACGGCGAGACAGAATTTGCACTGTGCGACGAATCTCGTCATCTCGCCCAATCACCGGGTCTAGTTGACCTTTACGGGCAGCTTCAGTGAGATCACGCCCATACTTTTCCAGTGCTTCGTATTTACCCTCCGGGTTTTGGTCGGTCACTTTCTGATTCCCACGCACTTGCTTAATAATATTTTTCAGCTTACTTTCGTCTAAACCAAATTCTTGGAATAAACCTTTACCGAAGCGGTCATCTTTAGCGTAAGCGAGTAATAAGTGTTCGATTGAGATAAATTCGTCTTTAAAATCCTTACGATAACCGTCCGCCCTATCTAAAAGTGTATCTAAGCTACGTCCCAAGTAAACAGAACTGCTACTACCAGATACTCTTGGTTGACGTTGGATAAATTGGTCGGCGCGATCGCGGATTTTTTGCAAGTTAACACCCGCTTTTGTCAAAATACTGCTAGATAGACCATCTTGTTCTAGCAGTGCCTTCATCAGGTGTTCACTTTCTATCTGCTGTTGATGATATTGTTTAGCAATTTCTGGGGTGTGGGCAAGAGCTTCCCAGGCTTTTTCGGTAAATTGGTTGGGATTAGTAGGTTGCATAGGCTTGCTGAGGAACGAACCACTCCATAATCAAAAATAATTTCTAATTAGATAATTTATTCAGTTTTACTCCGACATCGCCATTGTAAAAAGATGCGGGTGGCTAGCTGGATCGGTCTTCACATCTTGATAATGTAGTAGTATTACTGCCCGTGTAATCAATCATACTAGCTGGGGTTGGGACTGGGGATGAAGAAGACACGGAGACACGGAGACGCGGGGACGCAGAGAATAATCAATGACAATGACAATTCCCCTATTTAATATGAAGAAAAAAACTGGATAGGATAAATCCCATCCAGTTTTTCATTAATTACGAATTACGTTAGCGCAGCGGTAGCGAGTCCGCGAGCGTCATTACGAATTACGAATTATTTAATGGTCTTCATTATCTGAAGGGAACTTGAGAGTGACTACGCCCCCATCTTCATTATCTGATGGGAATTTTTCTGTTACTCCACCCTTTCCATGTCCATCTTCTTGATCGGAAGGATATTTCCTTGTCATAACTCTACAACCACCTCCAACTTTATCCATTTCTTCTTCGGATAAGTCTTCCAAAGACTGTCCTTCTAAAAAACGGGCAAAGAATGGTACTGCTTGTGAGTCTAAATTATCCACTTTGATATTAGACATAATATTCTCCTAAATGTTGTGTTATCAATGTAACCTTTATAAGCATAATTAATATACTTATAACTACAATATTTTTCTGTTTTTTGGGACATAATTAATACAATTTTGCTTCTATAAATCTCCTTGAATATCATCGTTAATAAAATCAAATTGCAAAGGAATCAAGAAATTTCCATGATTAGGCGATCGCTTTAAAAACATAGCAAATTATCTTCAGGAATGCTCGGCGCACCTTTGCATTCAAGAAGCTATAATTTAGAAACAGTATGATAAACACGCTTTGATTCGCTGATAAATTTAGGGGCATAGCTAGATTATTTGTGTCCCAAAATAATCCTAATCAACCAAAAGTATTGCTTTGATATGTAAACCTGCGATCCCAAAACTTTCATGCGCGAGTTATCCAGATTGAGAGAAGGGATCTAGGATAGCGATCGCTTACAATAACTGTCTTAGAACTTATCGAGGATTGCTATAGTTGAATCAGCTATTGTTTTCTCAATAACATCATGCAAACTTTAAATTCTCTTCTATATCAGAATTTGACAAGTTTAGAGAGTACGAAAAATCACACATCTATTTACTAAACTTGAAACGTCCATTTACTTTTTCGCCATTAATATCAGCAGTGACTTTCACTTGATATTGACCAGTTACATTTGCGAGAAGTAGGGCTATATAATAAACTCTAAGCTAAAAAACATCTAAATTACATAATCAAATTAAATAAAACTCTTGTGGGGTGGGCATCTTGCCCGCCCTAATTATGCAAGTTATATATGGAACAGCTTATCTCACTTGTTATACCAAGCCTTCCGCCACTGCTGCATTTGTTTAATCTCTGCATCTTGGGATTTAATAATTTCTTGGGCTAAGTTCTTAACTTCAGGACGTTGAGACTTACTTAAGACATCTTTAGCCATAGTTACAGCTCCTTCATGGTGAGGAATCATGGCATTAATAAAGCGTAAATCAAACTCTTCATCTGCTGCACCCAAATCCATGTTCATCATCATCGACTGCATTTGTTCAGATGACATTTCCATCATGTGTTTCATCTGAGCATCATAAGCCACAGGCTTAGCACCTGCTTTGGGATACCAAGCTTGTCGCCATTGCCTCATCTGCTTGATTTCGCGATTTTGAGCTTTGATAATATCATCTGCTAGTTTTTTCATTTGGGGACGTTTTGATTTCTCCTGGGCTGCTTCAGCCATTTCTACAGCCCCCTGATGGTGTAGGATCATGGCGTCAATGAACCGTAGATCATAGTTAGCATCAGCTGGCCCTAAATCCATCGCGCCATCATGGTGCATGTGCTGCTTATTGGCAGTATTGGTGACATTGACATTTGAGGCTTGGTTTTGGGAGGCACTAGTAGAACATGCGGTTAGGGTGCTACCAAACAAAGAAGCGATCGCAATCATACTAAATGCTAAAAAGCTGTTTTTGAGAATAAGAAATCGCATACACTAACCAGCAGGTTAATTACATCTACCATCTATTTTTGCAGGTAAAAATGAAATTAGGATGAAAGGGGATTGGGGAATTGTCATTGATTATTCTCCGCGTAAGCGCGTCTGTTCACTCCCTCATCCCCCGGTTGGTGAGTGAAGTCGAACCACATCCCCGCGTCTAATGCTTTCTACCCGCACCTAGATACAGTTCGCCTACTTTGGGATCATTTAACAATTCTTGACCTGGCCCGGAGATAGCATCGCGTCCAGATTCTAATACATAACCGCGATCGGCCATTTCTAAAGCCTTACGGGCATTTTGTTCTACCAGTACGATCGCAGTACCCGTTTGGTTAATTTGTTGAATCTGCTCGAATACTTGTGTTACCAGTATAGGAGACAAAGCAGCAGAAGGTTCATCCAATAGCAGCAAACTCGGTTCCAACATTAAAGCTTTGCCCATAGCCAACATTTGGCGTTCTCCTCCTGAGAGTGTACCAGCACGTTGACGACGGCGATCGCTCAGCCGGGGAAACATGCTAAATATCCGATCTTTTAAAGATTTGAGGGGAATATTACGGACAAAAGCACCCATTTCTAAGTTTTCTTCAACACTCAGCGATGGGAAAACGTTAGCAATTTGCGGTACATAGCACATACCTCGCTGGACAATTTGATTTGACTTTAGCCCTACAATTTTCTCGCCTTTAAAGGTAATTGTGCCTGTGTGGGGAACTAAAAGCCCAAAAATGGTTTTTGCCAAAGTTGATTTGCCAGCACCATTGGGGCCAATCACCGTTACTAGTTCTCCTGATTCCACCAGAAAATTTACGCCTTGTAAAATATCTACATCTTTGATATATCCAGCATGGACATTTTGAACTTCTAACAATGGAGCAGAATAACCTACCGAATCTGACATAGAATCCTTTGCATAAATGCAAAATATAATTTAACTAACTGTGTTACCACTCATAGACAAAAAAACATAGGTAAATTACCTATGTCTCAATTTGTATATTAAATCAGTGAACAGTTGTTAGTTATCAATGATAGAGAACAGGGAACAGGTTTCAACCTACCTTACAATACAAGGATTCTTTAGTGTCACAAGGAGCAAGGTTTTAAACCTTTATTTTTTGATAAATATGATAACTAATAACTGGTAACTGATTTTTACTGTTTTTCGTAAATGTTCAAAACTGGACTGGGCTTCGCCCCACCATATTAAACTTTCGCTTCGCTAATGCTCTTTGTTGGCAACTTAATTATCACTGTTCCCCATTCCCTCTCATTTGCTGCGACGTACTTGAGAGTAGATTCTCAGAAATAGGAAACCACATAAACTAGTGAATAAGCTAGCAGGCTCTGGAGCTTTCTCAATCGGTTCGTCTGAGATAGTTATTTGACCATTTGCAACCTCACCATTATCACCTACTTCTCCGAAGTAAAGATATAGCGGGCCTGTTATGGTAACAGGACTGGTAAAGTTAAATCCTACTTTGCCGTTATCACCTAAACTCACAAATCCAGCAGCATTAGAACCAGTTGTAGAATTGGCATCAAAGTTTTGGAGTGTCGCTACTGAGTCGTCAATATTACTATCAGATGTGCCAAACAAAGCTGTCTCTCCAGTAGAACGTTGGGTTCCAGGGATATACATGGTTCCGGTTGGGCTGAAATCAAACACATTCAGCCCCGCAATGTTATTGATATCCGCAGCATTTTTAATCAAAGTTTTGCTGAGCTTGATTCCGTCTAAATCAAAGCCACTGAACTTGCCATCAGAGCCGCCTGTACCACTGCCACTGTCAGTAATAGAGATGGAATTAATACTATTAAAATTCACCCCAGAAAGATCCGCTCGATAAACAGCAGTTCTTGCCGGATTCCCACCAGTTAAGCCCGGTAGCTTTGTAAAAGCAAGATCTATTGTTGCAGCTGTGGCACTTTGAGCGGACATCAAACCCATTGCCCCAGTAGCCAAACCAAACACTAAAAATCGAGAAGTGACGGATATACTGAACTTTGTCATAAATTTTAATTACCTTCAGTATGATTCGTAGCTACACATACTCGTGCATTACACGAGCGTAGCCGCTACTGAGATAGTTAACAGGATATTTTTATAAGCTTCACAATAATTTCATCAATATTTCATGGGGAGTAGGCAGTGGGGAGTACTGAAGCGCTGTAGCGGGGCGTTCAGCCCATGTTGAGTGCTGAGTATTATGAGTATTAGTAGTATTTCTCCCCCTACTCCCTACTCCCTACTCCCCACTCCCTACTAATGTTGTATTAGTCGGCAAAATTACACAGCGATCGCTACATTAAAAGATATATAAATAAAAATCATCCTTGATCGCCATTTATCCGTAGAACAACACTATGAGCGCAAGTGCTATTATTTCTACCAATCCCCTACTCCAAGGCTACGGTTTACCTCCCTTTCCAGAGATTCGACCAGAGCAAGTAGTACCAGCCTTCGATGAGATGCTGGCAGAACTGAATCAACAGCTTGCTACTTTGGAGGCCAATGTACAGCCTACTTGGGGGGGTTTAGTAGAACCTCTAGAAAAGCTGACAGAACGGCTTTACTGGAGTTGGGGAATCGTAAATCATTTGATGGGTGTCAAAAACAGCCCTGAACTACGCCAAGCTCATGAAACAGTACAACCACAGGTAGTACAGTTGCTCAACAAGCTTGGTCAGAGCCAACCCATCTACAATGCTTTTAAGGCACTCCGCGCTAGCAAGACTTGGGAAACTTTAGAATCAGCCCAGCAACGTATCGTAGAAGCTGCTATCCGTGATGCAGAACTGTCTGGTGTTGGTTTACAAGGAGAGGCAAGGGAACGTTTCAACGCTATTCAGATGGAGTTGGCAGAACTTTCGACTAAGTTCTCTAACCATGTACTCGATGCGACTAAAGCTTTCAGCTTAACTTTGACTACAAAAGCAGAAATTGATGGCTTACCTCCCAGCTTACTAAGCTTATTGGCACAAGCAGCTAGGGCTGCACAAGCAGAAAATGCCACATCAGAAAATGGCCCTTGGCGCGTTACTTTAGACTTTCCCAGTTACGGCCCTTTTATGCAGCACAGCACCCGTCGTGATTTACGGGAAAAGCTCTACAAAGCATATATCACTCGTGCTTCTGGTGGCGATTTAGATAACAACCCACTAATTAAACGCATTTTAGAGTTACGCCAAAAACTCGCAGATTTACTCGGTTTTGAGAGTTTTGCTCAATTGAGTCTTGCTAGTAAAATGGCTCCTAATGTTGAGGCAGTGGAAGCGCTACTAGAAGAACTACGCAGCACTAGTTATGATGCTGCTATGAAAGATTTAGCAGCACTGAAAACCTTTGCTGCTAGTAAGGGCGCAGCTGAAGCTGAAGATTTAAAGCATTGGGATATCAGTTTTTGGGCAGAACGCCAAAGAGAAGAAAAATTTGCCTTTACCGCAGAAGAATTACGTCCTTACTTCCCGCTACCCCAAGTGCTAGATGGCTTATTTAGCTTGGTAAAACGACTATTTGGCGTCACAGTTACTCCTGCCGATGGTCAAGCCCCAGTATGGCACGAGCATGTTCGCTATTTCCAAATTGCTGATGAAACAGGTTCCCCCATAGCCTACTTCTACTTAGATCCTTACAGTCGTCCAGCCGAAAAACGCGGTGGTGCTTGGATGGATATATGTATTAATCGTGGCAAAATCACCGAAAATGGTACAACTACCATCCGCTTACCTGTAGCTTATCTAGTGTGTAACCAAACTCCTCCCATAGATGGGAAGCCTAGTTTGATGACTTTCTACGAAGTTGAAACCTTATTCCATGAATTCGGTCATGGATTGCACCATATGCTTACCAAGGTTGACTACACTGGAGCCGCAGGCATTAATAATGTGGAATGGGATGCAGTCGAATTACCCAGTCAATTTATGGAAAACTGGTGTTATGAGCGACCCACGTTATTTGGCATGGCTAAACATTACGAAACTGGTGAGCCTCTACCAGAGCATTATTATCAAAAACTACTAGCAGCCCGTAACTATATGAGTGGTAGTGGCATGTTGCGGCAAATTCACTTCAGTATTGTGGATATGGCACTGCACTACCGCTATCGCCCTGGTAGCAATGAAACGCCAGCAGATATACGTCAGCAAATTGCCAAAACTACTACCGTCTTACCACCATTGCCAGAAGATGCCTTCTTATGCGCTTTTGGGCATATTTTTGAAGGTGGTTATGCAGCAGGTTACTACAGTTATAAGTGGGCTGAAGTACTGAGTGCTGATGCTTTTGCTGCTTTTGAAGAAGCTGGATTAGATGATGAAGCAGCTATCAAAGCCACAGGCAAGCGTTACCGAGATACAGTGCTAGCACTTGGCGGTAGCAAGCATCCCATGGAGGTGTTCAAAAGTTTCCGAGGACGCGAACCAAGTACAAGTGCTTTACTCAGACATAACGGTTTGGCAAATGGTGGTGCTGAGTAACCCTTTTGGCGGGCTTAAAAGCCCGCTTCACAAGAAAACTTATACCAATTCGTAATTCGTAATGACGCGACGCTCCTCTGTCGCTCTAAGCGAAGCTATGCCGCAGGCTTTACGCTAACGCTATCGATGACTCGCTACCGCTACGCTAACGTAATTCGTAATTAAGAAACTCTTATTTAGTATGGGTTTCGGAGTTTGAATGTGTAGCCGAATTGTAGAGAATTGGTATTATTGCGATCGTCACGCCAATACTGGCGTGACGATCGCAATCTTAGAAATTGAAGGTGGTTCTTAGTGTACCAATGATTGCGTTTTCGCTGTCAGCTTGCTGGCCAGGATTGGTCAACCAAATTACTCCAGGTGTGATGGAGATGTTGTCAGTAACGCGATATTTATAGAAACCTTCAAAATGGTATGGTTTATCACCATCAACACTTCCTAAGTATGGTTGCACACCTGCGAAAATTCCTAAAACGTTGCCTTTCTTGCCGAAGTCTGGCAAAGCTACCCCAACCCCGTAACTCCAAACTTCCCCGTCATCACCAGCACCAAGACCAGTGATATCGTTGTAAGATATAAAGCCACTAATCGATAGCTTGTCGCTGGGTTTGAAAGCTGCCGCCAGACCGTAAGAGTTACTCACGTAAGGATTGCCGCCACCCACAAAGTTAGCTTGTTGAGTACCAACTACAGCCGTGGTGACTGAGCCGGCATCGAATAAAGCACTATTAGCACCATGATAACCGTGGACATAGGTTGCTGCTAGGGTGATGCGATCGCCAAGTCCCAGGTTTAATTGTGCCAGAGCCGCATAGTTGCCGTCAAATAAGCCAGAACCGCCAAGAGGGTTATTTGCTTCCGATGCTAAGTAACCTAATGTTAATGACGGTTTAAAGCTACTGCCGCCGCCAAAGGCTAAGTTAACACCAATCCCAGCACCGCCGCCAATCCGGTAAATTGGGCTTTCAGAGGCAAAGGTCGATAAAGCACCGTTACCACCATCAAAATCCTCAAAATATGGGTTAACAGTAGGAACGTAATCGCTTTGAATACCTCCGGTTGCAGCCAAGTAGACTTGGGAGTTACCAACAGGGAAGTAATAAGATAACCAATCTACGAATGCACTATTATTGCTACCAAGGAATAAGTTAAAAGTTTGAGTTCCCTCTGCTGTACCATTGGGAAAAGATAATGGGGTAGCATTGCCAGTAGCAATCCGAGTGTGCAGTACATCCTTGCCTGTAAAGCTGGTTTGTAAGTCTAGACGCACCCTATCTTGGAAGACGGTATTGTTGTTATCATCATCGCCAAAACTGTCGGTGACAGCAAAAATCACTTCACCAACTAGCTTGGTTGTAGTAGAAAACTGATTAGCTTCAAGTTCCGCAGTCCGCGCTTCTAAGTTATCTACTCGTCCACGCAGAGTTGCCAATTCTGCGGAAAATTCTTCTTGTAAACGCTGTAGGGTTGCTAAGTCTGCTTTTGTTACCAAGTCAGCAGTTGCAGTGGCAATGAGTTCGTTGACTCTATCCAAACAAGCATTTAAACCAGCAGCAAACTCATAACGAGTCAATGCCCGGTTGCCCCGGTAAGTACTATTAGGATATCCTGCAATACAACCGTAGCGTTCTACCAAAGATTGCAGAGCTTGGAACGCCCAGTCTGTTGGCTGTACGTCAGAAAATTGTGAAACTGATGTGACTTGAGACAGTGAATTTTGTTTTTGTCCTTCACTGCTATAGCGGTTAACTTGTTCTAAAACATTATTTTCATCGGTTTTTACTTGAGCAATTAGTTGGCGGTTGAGTTTTAGTTGCTCCGCTGAAATTTTAGAACTTTGAAAAATTTCGGGTGTTTCTGACGAAACAACTTGTGCTTTTACGCCTTCAGATTTACCTACTGTTCCAGTAGCCATTGCCTTAGTCGCAACCAACATCGTTGTTGCTAAAACTACTGGACTCAATACTAGGGTTTTCCACAGTAAATGAGACATTTTTTTGTTTTCCTCACACTACACTCTTATGTACAGCTAACTTGACGACGAACTGCACTGACTCTCACAAATGCTGGATTTCGGATGTTGTTAAGGTTAGGTTATAAAGTTGGAGTAGCTTATTTTTATACATTAATAAACCAAACTAGTCAAGCGAAACGGGATTGGTGCAAGCTGTAAAATATAACACAATAGCTTATGCTAAATAACTACGATTTAGGTAAAAAAGTTTATTTTGATTGATTATTGCCAAGATTGAGTCTATATCCCAGACTATGTAGTGTTTCATTTGGATTAGCACCACCATTGTTAGTTAATTTGCGGCGTAGTAAGCCAATTTGTGCTGCTACGACATTGCTATTTGATTCTGAATTCACTTCCCAAAACACGAAGGTGATGTCTAAGACGGGCTACGCCTACGCAAAATTTTAGATCCCTCTAAATCTATGCCAATGTGGGAGTAGGGAGTAGGGAACCCACGCCTTAAGGCGTGGGATTGAAGTCAGG